>JAHDCK010000440.1 GCA_020629915.1 Saprospiraceae bacterium | reverse complement strand
AGCGATCCTTCTCCGGGTAAACTTAAATATAATAATTCAATAAATATTAAAGATCGAACAGCTGAGCCGGATAAACTTTGTTTGATTCCTACTACGCCGGAATACCCGGATCATCTCGCCAATCCCATGCGGGATTTTGAAGGGGCACCAGCTGAGAATATTTTCAAGGGGACTGTGGTTCGGGCAGCGGCTTTTCAAAATGGTCGCCAAGTGAGTAAAATTCACACACATACTTATTTTGTTAAGGAGAATATGAATGAAAAATATACCTTTCCTATTATTTCTTTAGCAACTGATTCATTAAATTTATTTGATTATAATAAAGGAATATTTGTTCCGGGTGTTCATTTGGACCCGACAGATTTGCGGCATACCGGAAATTTTTATCAAAGAGGAAGGGAATGGGAGCGACCGGTACATGTCGAGTATTTTGAAAAAGGAGGTTCGGAGGGATTTGTTCAGGATGCCGGGCTGAGGATTCACGGATACCGAACCCGGTCCTATGCTCAAAAACCTTTGCGTTTATATGCCAGAAACGTATATGGGAAAGAACATTTTGAATACCCACTATTTCCAAATAGTGGACAAAATAAATATAAAAGATTTTTATTAAAATCTGCGGTTGGTTGTTGGTCGAATACTATTTTTAAAGATGCCATGACGCATGAATATGTCCGGGGATTAAATTTTGGAGTGCAGGATTATCGTCCGGTAATTGTTTTTATCAACGGAGAATATTGGGGCATTTATCAAATCCGGGAACGGCAGGATGAATTTTATTTGGAAGATCATTATCCGGGAATTGATAAAGATAAAGTAAATATATTATTAAATGAAGGAACAATAGATGCAGGAAGCGGAGAAGATTACTTTCAACTATTGGCACAAATCGAAGAAGAAGATATTACTGATCCTGATTTTTACCAATATGTTTCAGAAAAAATAAATATAAAAAATTATATAGATTATTATATCACTTCCATCTTTTTTGCGAATTACGACTGGCCCGGTAACAATGTGAAATTTTGGAAACCACAGGATTCTGATCGACCCTGGGAGTGGCTGTTTACAGATTTTGACAAAGCGTACTATGACCCTCCCGGTTACAGCTATCTCGAACACGCCACACTGGAAGGCGGCAATGGCTGGCCCAATCCGGACGGGGCTACTTTTTTATTTAGAACATTGCTAAAAAACGAATCTTTTAAAAATCAATTTTTAGTTCGATTATCTGAGCTGATGAAGTATAAGTTTAAAACGCATACGTTTTTGAAGATCGTAGATCAGTTTGAAGCAGAATTTGAACCCGAGTTGGAGGAACATATCAATCGCTGGCATTTTCCGGCTTCCATGGATAAGTGGAAAAGAGATGTTGATTATACGTTTAGAAATTTTGCCATGGAGCGACATTGTAATCTCAAAGAACAAGTAGAAGATTTTTTTGAATTAGAAAATTTTGATTATAATTGTTTTGAGAAAAATGAAGCGGATTCTCTTTCTGCTACTGTTAAAATTTATCCCAATCCTAATAATGGAAATTTCACCTTGTACATCAATACCTTCCAACCCGGAAGCGCAGAAATTTATATATATAATTATTTGGGCCAAAAGATCGGGCAATCTTCCATGACACTAAATCGAAGATACAATGCTTGTGATTTTAATCTTCCCGGATTAATGAGAGGGTATTATTTTATTCAGGTCATCGGTGAAAATATTTCAACCGAACCGATCAAAGTTTGGAAGGCGTATTAATCTCTTATAAATAAAAATTTAATGCCTTTGTAAAACCCAACAAAAATATAACCCAGCGGCCCGGGTTTTACTTTTTCCTCCAGATACAAATAAATAGTGGCGTAAGTCGTGACCTCCTGGAGGCGATTGAGTCGTCCCTTGAGTTGTTCGATGCGAAGATTGAGCCGATCCAGTTCTTTCTCAACTGCCAACACCTCCGCTACATTTTGTGCTTTTTTCAAAAGTTCCAAATATCGTTGTCTGGTTTTTTCAGCATTGTCCAAGCGGATTTCCAAATCTGCAAACTCTTCCGTAACATCCTGACCTGAGATGGTTTTATTAGAAATTTTTCCAAGAGTTGAGAGAGAATTCAGAGCAGACTTTAGGGAATCACTCACTACTCGAATCGTATAATTGGATTCACTGGTTCGTAAAACGTAACCGCCATATTTTTTTGCTGTCGCCATTACTCTTTCCTGTTGTGTTCCCGTTTCTTTCACCTCCAGAGATAAGCTGGCATTATATACGACTTTTCTGTCTTCTTCCGTTGCTTCCTGAAACTTGCTTGCTTTTTGTTTACTTAAAGCCCGGTCTTCCCCGTAGCCTCCGGAATAAACAGCGTAACCTGAATCTGAGGAAGCCATCTTTTTGGAACTGGAACAGGAAAAAAGAAAGAGAAAAGAAATAAATATGAAAAATGTAAGAGTATTTTGCATGGTGATTTTTGTTTTAAGGCCTGTTTTTTATCCTAATTTAAAAACGAAGAGTTCTTAAAAGTATTTTGGCCTTTGCAATTATTTACAACAATACTTTTTCTAAAATTTCCTCGTAATCTAATTCCACAATCGGCTTCCCAGCCAAAATCCGTTCCACCTGCATCTCCATTCCTTTTTGTTGTTTTTCATTGAGTTCGGTACCTTCCCAAGCCTGTCGTTTGACGAGGTAGAGTAGGGCATCCCGCAATCGAAGGAAAGTAGAGATTTTATATATCCATTTTTTGTCTAGGTCGTAATGCTTAAAATATCCTTTTAGAAATAATATTAAAAATTCTTTTACCGAAATTTCCTGCTTGGTTCCAATATCCCAGGTGGCATAATAAAGGCAGATGGCAATGTCCCGTACAAAATGTCCGTATTCACAATCATCAAAATCAAAAGCCCAAATCCCTTGTTCATTCCAGAAAAAATTGCCTTGATGCAAATCACCGTGGATCAATCCCCAGGCATTTTTCGGAGTTTCAATGTCCTTGATTTCCCGGAGGAGTTTTGAAATGGCAGCTTTCATTTCTGTTTCCTCCGGCTTTAAGATCTGATCCATTTTATAAATATCATCTTCCCACCATCGTTGCCTGGGCGGGAAATCAGCTGGACGTGCATAGTCGCATGTCGCCTGGTGCATTTGCCCGATGATTCCACCCCAATTTTGGATAACCTCCTCTGTCCAGTTAGTTTTTATCCCGACGGTTCCTTCAATTTTCTCGAAGGCATACGCCAGAAAATTCCCTTCCTCCGCCAGGATTTCCTCAACATACTTTCCCTGTTCAGAAGGAACGGCTCCGGCTACCTGAATGTCTTTTTTTCTAAGAAAATTGACAAAATCCAATTCCGCCCGAATCATCCCGACAGAGCGACGAATCGTGTGGGTGATTTTTAATATATAATTAGAATTATTTTTAGAATATTCATATACATAACTTTCAAATCCTCCAAGGTCTTTAATCGTTTCTATTCCAAAACGTTTTTTGGCGGTTTCTAAAATGTCAGGCGTGTAGAGGGCAGCAATTGCTGGTATCATAATTTTAGTTGTAAAATAAAATCAGGTTGCAACAAATAGTCACGACCTGATTTTAAGCAAGTAGTCAATTTAAATCGACGAAAATTTCGAGGATTTATTTT
>JAHDCK010000439.1 GCA_020629915.1 Saprospiraceae bacterium | reverse complement strand
GACACCTGACGGGAAAAGAGTTTTCGTGTCAGGTGTCCCACCTGACACCAGCAACGCGCCCGATTTATTTTCGGCGGTTAATTTTTTAAAACCAATAATTCTAATTCACTTTCATAAAACGCGCTGTAACAGGTCGGTTTCCATCAATCATCTGAACAAAATATTGTCCGGCTTTCAGATTTGAAATACCTAACCTTTTTGCCAACTCGCCTCTGTTAATTTCTGTTTCAGCTACTTTTTGACCGAAGATATTGTAAACTGAAACAATAGTATTTGCAGATACTTTCTGACTAAACTGCAATTCTATCTCATTTTTAGCTGCCGTGGGAGCAATCGTTATCGTAGAATATTTACTACTATAATTCACTTTTTGAACCATACTATAAGTAAAACTTCCATCCTCATCTACTTGTTTCAGACGGTAATAGTTATTCCCTTCTGTCGGGTTATTATCTTCAAAGGTATATTCATGCTCATTAACTGAATTTCCCTGTCCTTCCACTTGTCCAATGGCATCAAACTCCATTCCATCCAGACTTTTTTCAATAACAAAGTGAGCACTTTTAATCTCTGATGCAGTTGCCCATTCCAATACAATGGCATCTGTCTCAGCTTGAGCAGAAAAACGGGTTATCTGAACAGGCAATGGTGTAGCACATCCGGCAGGCGCATCTCCAATAGCACCGATAGTATAAGAAACCAATACTGTCTCATCTCTTCGATTTGCTGTCAGTGATATTTCAAAAACTGCCGGAGCAGATCCCGAAACAGCACAATCCGCATAATTGACCGGAGTATTACTTGCTCCATCTACTATTAAGGTTCCATTCAGGTATAAATCATCCCCTCCGTCTAAACCATGTGTCGATGTGTTACAAGTCTGCGTCACAATTGTAAAATCCACATAACTGTCCGCTGGAACAGATATTGAATTCGATACAGTCGTAGCAGAAGTATTTCCAGATGCAACCGGAGAACAAATTCCCGCAGCAAAACAAGCAGCATCGCATCCTCCTTCTCCTGCAGGAACAGATCCTTCAATTCCTAACACAAACGAACCCGATTGTGCCCCGGCAAAAGAAGCAATTAGGCAAAATAAAAACAAGTGTAGAAACTTTTTCATAATAAGATTTTTAAAAGTTAAAAATTAGCTTAGGTTAAAAAAAATATGCTTATAGATTTTATATAAAACCCGGTAAATGTTTTTTGGGAGCCTTTTAAATACTGATGATTACAAGAAAAAAGTAAAGGTATCTTTTGAATGTTAATCAAATGTAAACTTCACTAATTTTTTCTGAAATTGGGAATTTCATTGGTTTCCCTTTCAAGTTCTTAACTAATTAACCGAGACAAAAATATTTATAAGGATTTGACTTTTTTTGCTCAAATTAGCAAACCTCAGGCAACCGTTTTAAAGAAGACCTCGTAATGGGATGCGACAATAAATTTTTAAAAACAAAATTCTGAAATCATGAAAATATCCAAAAATCTATTGAAAACAATGGTCGTAGGTCTAACTTTAAGTGCAACAACTTCCTGCAACCTCTTTGAAGACGTAGAACTCAATCACGATCCGGAAGTGCAGGCAGAACAAACGGAAGAAAAATGTGAGGAAAACGGACATACTTATGACTGCCCAGCCTGCGGAATGGGTTAAAAAATTCTAAAATCATGAAAATACCCAAGATCCTTTTAAAAACAATGGTCATTGGTTTGACCTTGAGTACAACCACTTCCTGTAACTTATTTGAGGACGTAGAACTCAATCATGATCCGGAAGTGCAGGCAGAACAAACGGAAGAAAAATGTGAGGAAAATGGACATACTTATGACTGCCCAGCCTGCGGAATGGGGTAATCCAGATAAAAAATGAGTAACACTATCCACGCCTCCATCGCCTGCAACCTGGATTCCGGGGTTTTGCTATCTGCCATTCCGCTTTTTGAGGCGGAGCAGGTGGATGCTATCGAATGGTCTTTTGATACTTTATTTCAATTCAAGGAGATCCCGGACTGGTACATTGAGTTATTGAAAACATTTAGTGCCGCTGACCGACTCGTCGGTCACGGCGTTTTCTTTTCGCTGTTTTCTGGTCGCTGGTCAGCCGAGCAAACGGACTGGCTGAATCGCCTTGAAAAACTGTCTGCTGAGTTCAATTTTGCGCATATCACGGAGCATTTTGGGTTCATGACCGGGGAGGATTTTCACAAAGGTGCGCCGATTAGTATTCCTTTTACAAAACATACGCTCGCTCTGGGCCAGGATCGCCTCAAGCGCATTTTCAATGCCTGCGGATGCCCGGTCGGTTTAGAAAATCTGGCTTTTTCTTACTCGCTCGAAGAGGTCAAACGCCACGGCGATTTTCTGGATCAGCTCATGGAACCCGTCAATGGATTTATCATTCTCGATTTGCATAATTTCTATTGTCAGCTTCACAATTTTGAGGTAGAATACGAGGATTTGATCCGGTTGTATCCGCTGGATCGGGTTCGGGAGATTCATATTTCGGGTGGAAGCTGGGAGGATTCGGATATTTTACCGGATAAAAAAGTGCGGCGTGATACCCATGACGATGCCGTTCCCGAAGCGGTTTTTGAGTTATTGGAAAAAACCATTCCCAGATGTTCTAATTTAAAATTTGTCGTTTTAGAACAACTCGGCACCGGCCTCAAAACGGATCAAAGCCGCCAGCTTTTTCGGGAGGATTTTATTAGAATGAAAAATATTATTGCTAAAACAGATCCCGCCACCTCCCCTACTCTGGACTTTTTGCCGGATGCGCCTTTCACCCTCGGTGCTCCTATCGAAGATGAAACTCTCCACCAGGAACAACTGGCTTTATCTCACATTCTGGAAAATGCAACGGACTTTCGGCAAGCTCAAGAGCTAATCGCCGCTTCTCCCCTCGCCCACTCTGCCTGGAATACGGAGCAATGGGCACCACATATGCTGGAAACGGTGATTCGGATTGCGCAAAAGTGGAAGGATGGGTTTTAAAAATGAGGAAGAAGGAAGCATGAATAATTTCTATAAAAGTTCTATTTTGCCATTCTATTCAGATAGAAAAATAGAACTAGAAAGATTAAAACATGTCTTCTAAAAAAATCGAAGTTCAAGGTGTTCAGATTCGGGTAAAACCCATCAATGATCAGGATTTTGTTTCGCTGACGGATATAGCCAAACGTTCGGACAGGAATGAACCCAAATATTTGATCCGAACTTGGCTAAAAAACAATAATACTTTGGAGTTCCTCTCCGCTTGGGAAACCCTTCACAACCCAGATTTTGGAAAAGGGGTCAATTTAGACCCCCTTTTGAGAGAATTTGGTAAAAACAGTACTGTAGTCACGCCTTCTAAATGGATAAATGGCACATTTGCGAAAGGGATCACCGTTCAAAGTGGTCGTGGTGGCGGTGTTTTTGCGCACAAAGATATTGCCTTAGAATTTTGCTCCTGGCTAAGTCCAACATTCAAAGTTTTTCTGATCAAAGCCTTCCAAGATCTACTAGAACAACAATTCCAACGCCAAAATCTCCAATGGCATATTTCTAAAATAACAGACAATATTGATGAAGTCCGAAATCTACTAGATACAATCCCTCACCAGTTACCGGAACGGAATCGCTTGGAT
>JAHDCK010000438.1 GCA_020629915.1 Saprospiraceae bacterium | reverse complement strand
AACAACTAACCTTTCTTCTCGTGTTTTTCCCTGTCCTTTTATGGGCCCTCCTACGATGATTGTACAAGGTAATGATAGATTCCTGTTCTTTATCCGGGCAATATAATAATATTGCTGCTACTGAAACGACAATTGCTTCTTTGCCCCCATTCCAAACCCCAACTTGCTGGAACGGCGCACAAAGAGATGTCTGGTTTACTTTTGCTACTACGGCTACGGATTTAGATTTTGTGATATCAATAAACGGTGATGGTACAGGGTTTGGTACAATTATTCAGCCACAGGTAGCTATTTATCGCGGCTCTTGTATGGTGGATGACTTGTTTCTTTTATACTGCGCCCAATCTGTCCCCGGTTCCGGACAGGTTACGCTTGAGGCTCTCGGCCTTGACCCGAATACCCAATATTTCATTCGGGTAAATGACTGGTCAGCCACTGCTGCTTCAAATGAAGGAACTTTTCAAATTTGTGTAGAACCCTATATCCCACCTGCCGGTGAGGATTGTGATAATCCAACTGTCATCAATTCTCTTCCCTTTGTTTTGACCGGGCAAACCACCTGTGGTCAGGTCAATGATTATCAAATTTCTCCATGTTTTAATAATATTTTCATGGATGGAGAAGATTACGTTTTGACGTATGAATCTTTTGGAAATGAATGTTTATCCATAAATGTTACCGGAACGCTGGGGCAAGTTGGTCTTTTTGTACTGAATGATTGTCCGGATGTAGCGACGGACTGCATTGTGGATATAGGTGCTCCCGGAGGGAATCCAAATATCAATTTTGTAGAACTTGTGAATCCCGGAACTTATTATTTTGTTATTTCTTCCTGGGCAGTCGGCGGAACGCCCTGTACAGATTTTGATATAGAAATAAATCCATTGGATTGTGATTTGCAGCCGCAATCAATTGAGGTCGATACCTTTGTAACTTCAGGTGATTTGGTACAAATCCTTGGAGACGATAATGTAGTCATTACCAATGATACAATTATCTGCCCCGGAGGTTATTATGGTACCTTTACCAGCCCTGGTTTATCCAATCTGGGAATAAATGACGGGGTTATTTTAGCAACTGGGTTTGCAGAAGGTGCAGAAGGGCCAAACGATATTGGAAGTTCTACAAATGGATTTGCCTTTGCATCAGGAGATTCTGATTTAAATGTGCTGGCTGCCCCTTTTACTACAAATGATGCTTGTATATTAGAATTTGATGTATATGCCGCTACCAATGTTTTAAAATTCAATTACGTATTTGCCTCTGAAGAATATCAGGAATTTACTTGCAGCTCCTTTAATGATGTCTTTGGATTTTTTGTCAGTGGTCCGGGGATTAATGGCCCTTTTACTTTAAATGCTGAAAATATTGCCCTTATTCCAGGAACCAATCTTCCGGTTGCTATTAATACACTGACGCCTTCTCCGCAGGATTTAATCAATCAGGGAATTGATACGACCCAGTGTGTTACAACTGCTTATAGTGCATTATATCAGGACAATCCTGTAGGGTCGGTAGATTTCCAATATGATGGTTTTACTGTTGTATTAACGGCGACTATTCCGGTTATTCCATGTGAAACCTACCATTTGAAACTAGCCATTGCAGATGCCGGAGATACCGCTTATGACAGTGCAGTTTTCCTTGATGCCTCTAGTTTAACTACAGGAGTTGCCAGCATCAATCCCGTTTATGAATTTGAGCCCGACATCGATTACATTATTGAAGGATGTGCCAATGTTACCCTTTCTATTGATGTGGCAAATCCTCCTATTGATACCATTGTTTATCAAATCGCTATTGCCGGAACTGCTACAAACGGCGTTGATTATGCTGAAATTCCTGATTCTGTGGTATTTTACCCTGGCCAAACGAGCACTACCATTTTCCTTGACCCTATTTTAGATACCATACAAGAGGGAGCGGAATCTATTACATTGACTTTGTTTAATGAAACGAACTGTGGAACTTTCGTATATGATTCTACTACAATTATCCTGGAAGATTATGTTACCTTAGCCATTCCGCAAGATACTTTTTTTGTATGTCCTGGTGGGTCTGTACAAATTGGAGGAACTGGAGCTGTCACCTATGAATGGTCCCCTTCTGCAACCATGAACGACTCTACCCTTTCCAACCCTACCGTTACCCCCTTGGAAAATACTTGGTATTACGTTACCGCTACCGTTGGTTTTTGTGAAACCGTCGATTCGGTATTTGTTGGTATCGTCGATCCTTCTCTTGAAATTTTAAATATGGAACCCATCAATATATGTGAGGGAGATTCTGTATTTTTACAAACGACTTCAAGTACGGGTGGAATTGGAATTTCATGGACACCCACAAATAATATGATAGGGCCTAATACCCCTAACCCAATTGTTTTCCCGGATCAAAATACAGTTTATACTGCCATTCTTACTGTGGGAAGTTGCCAAATATCTGAGGAGGTTACCATTAATGTAGAACAATTTGACTTTCCACAAATTATAGAAGACACTATAATATGCCAGGGACAAAGTGTTTTTCTTGGGAATAATATAAATGATGTGACCACTTATAGCTGGACACCGGAGGAAGGACTTGATGACCCAACCTCCTCCAATCCATTAGCCCAGCCTGATACCCTTACTACTTACCAACTCATTTCCACCAGTCCGTTTGGAAATTGTATCGATACCCAAACCGTCACTATAAGTGTTTTACCTGCTTTATCAGAAATTGAAGAGGATACTATTTTCTTATGTGTAGGAGATACCGCTTTTTTAAGTGTGAATGTTGTAGGCGTAGGGGGTACCGGTCTGGAATGGAGTCCTGTAGCCGGGTTGAACTGCACAACCTGCCCGAACCTGCTTGCTATCCCCGATACAACTACAACCTATTATGCCAGTTATAATACAGCAGGATGTACTGTGGTGGATTCCGTTGTAGTCAAAGTAGATTCACTTCCGGAACCTGCTTTAATTCCGGATACAACTATATGCCAGGGACAGTTTACAATACTTTCCTACACCGTAGTAACAACTGGATATCCCGATATTGACTTCCTTTGGTCACCGCCTCAGGATATTTTGTTTGGTGCAGATTCGACTTCTAATATTATTGTAACGCCAGGTTCCTCTGTTACTTATACCCGAATCATGACCAACAATGCTTGTTCCGATACCAGTTCCGTGGAGGTAACGGTGGAGCCAACAACCATGCTGGAAATAATGCCACAGGATACGAGTATTTGTTTGGGTGGTTCTGTGCAATTAAATGCAACGACCAATAATCCAAATCTCGATTTGGTTTGGGAGGCTGATCCAACTTTGAGTTGTACGGACTGTGCAGATCCAATTGCAACACCCACTCAAACGACTACCTATGTGCTCAATTCAGGGCAAGGAAATTGCGCCGGGTCTGCTTCAGTAACGATTACGGTGGATGAGCCACCTGTTTTAAATTTAATAGATGACGAAGGCATCTGTGAAGGGGAAAGAATTTTACTTGGAACCGGTCCAACGGAACCCGGTGTAGATTATGACTGGTCTCCTGATGGTTCTATTGATCCCCTTACCCTAAATACAGCCAATGCAGAAGCCTACCCTACCGAAACTACCACTTATATATTTACCGCCACTAATGGAGCTTGCTCGATAA
>JAHDCK010000437.1 GCA_020629915.1 Saprospiraceae bacterium | reverse complement strand
CGCTTTCTGCTTTGTCAGATGGCCAGGGCTATTATCGGATGGTTGGAACCTTGGAAGGAGGGAATTGCTTTGCCACCTTCCGGTGCTGGTTACTTTATGGAGAGTATTAATTTATAAAATTTCAATATAAAAATACAAATGGATTTTATTAGAATTTTAAATATAAATAATGTCACCAACCAAAACAAAGCGATAGCCCGGAATGAATTTTACCTGGCATCAGCGGGGATGGCTTATCGCCCGGAATATGCCTGGGCTGATACGGCCAAAAACCGGGCGAATGGTTGGGAGGAATCTATGGCCTACAATGGCCAGAATAAACCGCTAAAAAATATCAAGTGGGTACGCATTGGAAAGGAGGTAATTCCTGACCTCAGCCTGGAACAATTAAAGCAATCTGTCCAGGTGATCAATTCCCAATTTCTAAAGGATGATAAACCGATTGACGATTCTGGTTTTGGAAAAGTGTCCGATTACCTGGACGCATTTAAAAGCCTGGATAATGCAGATCGGAAACTGCGTATTGTTGGAAAAATTATATCTGAAAAAAGTAAATAATGTTTGTTGAATTAGGACATATTGGAGCCATTTTCGATCCTTCTCAGGAGTATCCGACCAGGTGTGCGGATGGAACATATTCCACCAGTAGCACCAAGCACGCATGCAGCACGCACGGCGGGGTGGATGCCTTTGATGTTAGTCCTGAGTTTTCAGAAGGCAAGTACAGGAGCGGCGACACGCTCCTGGTTCCTTTGTCCGATATTTTGATAAACCTGGATTTATTTCAAAACAGGGAACACGCCTTTGCATCCACCAGTACACAAAATATTATTGATGCCGTCCAGGAAGGAAATTTTAAATGGGAAGTGTTTGACCCAATCCTTTTGTGGGATGCACCGGATGGGAAATTATATATACTTTCTGGTCATTCGAGAACGGAAGCCTTTCGGCGAATGGCAAAGATGGGGATGGCGGTCGATGGTCGTTCCTTTGAAAAAATTCCGGCCAAGATTATCGCGGTATCTCAGGAAGAGGCGGTAAAAATTGCAAGGGAAAGCAATACCCTAAGCACACCGGAAACCGACACGGAACGGGCTTTTTATTATATGAAAATGCGGGAAGATGGCTCCGAAGAAAAGGAAGTCCGAACTTTAGCCAAGCGAAGCGAGGGAAGCAACTGGAAACGGGTTTTAGCTTATTCTTTTTTGAATCCCAACGGGAAAACATTCAACGCTTTGCAAGCCCTGGAAGGCAAGGACGACACCAGCCTGGGGAATCTCAAAAATGTGGCGATGTGGATTGGAAGAGCGCGGCAAAAATTTCCGGTGCTGTCTGGTTTGCATGAAGATGAACTCTACGACTGGTTAATCTCAGGAGCCTACGGAAAAGTTTACACGCGCCTGGATGACTTTTTAAACAAGGTGCAATCTGTCATCATACAGCGCACCGAATTTGGAGTTTTAGACCCGGATAAAAAATTAAATATTTTAAATCTTGGTAGCAAGACTCCAGCCGAAAAGGAATTTGATTTGCAGGAAAGCGAATTAAAAAAAGAAATCCGCGAACTGGATAACCAGGTAAAAATCAAACTCAAAGAACTCCAACAGCGTGGAGCCAACCAGCAGGATATCGATAGAATCATTTCTCCCCTGGAAAGAGCTTTAAGAGTGAAACGCCAAAAGCTGATCGACTTATCCGGTAGCAAGGCACGAGTACTTCAGCAAGGCAACCAACAACAAAATTTATTTGCGATGGCTACCGAACCCCAACCGGAAAAACCATACCGGGAATTGGAGGAAGTGACCGATGGGGAAATCCTGGATTACTTAAATAATGAAGGAAAAAGATATTTAAAAATTTTACAGGAAAAAGCCACAGCAGGATTAGGAGCCAGGGACGTGAGTATAATGAAATCGGATTTGAAAATAAAAAACGATACCAGCACGGCGCGATTTAAAACCCGGCTTTTTCAAATGGGATTCCAGGAAAAAAATATTTCCGGCCTTCCTGCCAACACGGGTTTAAATATTCTCCTGGTCACAGGCTTTAAATTATTCATAGGTTATAAAATTATAAATGCGTTACGCAACTGATTTTTTACATATAATGAAAACATTATTTTTTGGAGTATTGGCAGGGTTGGCCTTCCTGATTGGAAAACGCCAGGTAACTGAGGAGCCGGACACACCGGACAATACCACACCCGTACAGGATACGGTGGTGACGGTAATAGACGAGCCACAAAATGATTCGCTGATACCGGAATTTTGTCCGTTGAATCCGGCCAACAATGCCTTCAGTATTCATTTTAGATTGAATGAATTTCATTCCAAGGACGGGATCGCCGTTCCCGTTCCGGTGCGTGGAAACGTCCAGGAATTGATACAGGAATTGGAAATTATTCGCGCCTACTTTGGTGGACGGCCTATTATCATTACTTCGGGTTATCGTTCCCCAACACACAACGCCCTTGTTGGTGGAACATCAGATTCAAAACACCTTTGCGGCATGGCAGCGGATTTTATTATCCAGGATATTCCCGCTGGTGTAGTACAGGAAGGATTGGAGTACCTGATCAGCACCGGGGAAATTCACCCCGGCGGATTGGGGAAGTATAGCAGTTTTACACATTACGATATTGGGGAACGGCGGACGTGGTATGGGTAGTTTTTATAATTCACTTTTAATAATATAAAAAATGGGTTTGCAAATTTTAGCCGTTCATCAAAGTGGGGATGCGGTAAGTAGTCTGACAACTAATGCAGCCAATGATGCCTGGTGGGAATTGGCAGATAGCATCTATGGGGATAATATTGATGAAATAAATTATTTAAATACTGCAAATACAAACGATACATCTGACCCCGATTATCTTGCTTTGAATGTTCAGACTGTTCCAACAGTTTTTTTAATAGAAACTTTCCCAAGTACAAACGAAAGGGAAATCATTGTACGCTTTGAGGGACAGGTTTCAAAAGATACCATCTTAGCTGCTGCCTACAATTTTCTGGAAGGAAACATCATTGATGAGCCGGGGAGCGGTGGGATATACCACAATGATGGGACAGGAAATGGCCCTGGATTATTGAATTTTGATGTTTGTAAGTACGTGCCTGAAAAGATGCAATTCCTTTGTACCAATAATTGGATTTGGTTGATAGGTACGGTTTACTTTGGGAACAAGGCACTCAATGGAAAAAACACCGCACTCAACGGAACGCTTGGGGCTATTTGTGCCAGCCAGTTTTTAATAGGTGAGGCAGGGTTTAGGGAGCATTATAGATTACAAAATAAATAAAATTTAAATTATGAATAAGAATTTAATATTTATCGGGTTAGTAGGAATGGCCTTTATGGCATTTTCAAAAAGTAGAGAATCAGGAGGCAGTAATTATGCTTATTTCTTTGACCCGCTAGATTGGGCAGGATTAGTAAAATCCTCTGAAACAAAAGTTCAAAACTTGGAACGAATCACAACAGAATTGTGGGTTTGGCTAAATGAGGATCAGGTTAAGTTAGATTCTTTTGCTATGCAATCAGTGAGGTTTGGAATGACAGTAGATTATGCTATGGAGAAGGAAGTAAAAAACATCTACAACTACTGGATTAATAGGGTGTAGAAGCAAGATTTAGTAATAATTTTTTTCTAATATCATAAAACA
>JAHDCK010000436.1 GCA_020629915.1 Saprospiraceae bacterium | reverse complement strand
TATCATTAAATTTAGAATAAAATATATCAAATCCTCCTATGCTTTTTGTGCTGTTAGAACTAAAAAACAAGGTGCGGCCATCTTTGGATAAAAAAGGGGCAATTTCATCATGAGGCGTATTGACCTGATAGCCCAGATTTTCTGGTTCTGTCCATTTGTTATTTTTCCAATAAGAATAATACAAATCTTTTCCACCAAATCCACGGAGTTTATCCGAAGAAAAAATCATCAGGGAGTCTTCCATAAAATGAACCGTCCCAGAAAAATTATACCCATCAAACGGCCCGTTATAAACATGAGATTTTGTTTCGCCATGTTCCTGATTGGGGATAACGTACAATCGGTTATTATCCGTTGTTTCTCCTCTGGCCAGAAAAATACAGGTGCCGCCCTCCGAAAATCCAACCACCCGATCATGCTTGGGACTATTGTGCCGATCATCCAGTGGTTGCACATTTTTCCAGGCTCCGTTGGTCAGCATCGTAACGTAAATATCTGAGGGTAAATTTCCAAGGGTAGAAGGATTCCCAAATTTATCCACGGGTTGTCCATAACTTCCTTCCCGGGTAGAATTGAAAAACAACAAATCCTCCCGGGTAGGACTCAGTACAGGTGCATACTCCCTGGCAGGAGAGTTCACTTCGCTACCCAGATTTTGCACAATAGCCAATTTGTCCTGATAGGCGTATTTCATCCCATAAGAACATCTTTTTATATCTTCTTTTGCTATAGAACGATTGGGGTTTTTGCTTTTGGCTTTACCAATAAACTCTTTATAATATTTTACCGCTTCTTCAAAATTTTCCTGAGCGTGGAGGGTTCTGGCGAGATAGAGATAAATATTATTGTTAATGCTGGCACTCGTTCGCAATAAATTTGAAAAATAACTTTGAGCCTGATCGTAATTATAACTGTAATAATGACAAAGCCCGGCGAACAGTTGGACTTCTTTATCCTTGGGTTTGTATTTTAAATATTCAGAATAAAAATCCACTGCCTTGGAATATTTCTCATGGTTGAAATAAATATCCCCCTGCTCCTTGATGACTTTCAAATTCGGCTCCGGGTCAACTCCTTCAATTTGACCAAAACTTATATGTGGAATTCCTATCCAAAATATCACTATTAAAACCCAAGCACGCATTTTTTTTATTTTAATAATTCAATATGCCAATAACTATAAATTGTACTATTGGAATATTGAATTGTTGGAATATTATTAAACAATTCTTTCGGGGTCGAACGCTTCTAAGTAATCTGCAACTTTTCTAAGGAAAGAACCGCCAAGGAAACCATCCACCACGCGGTGGTCGTAGGAGAGGGAGAGGAACATCATTTGCCGGATGGCAATGACATCTCCGTGCTCCGTTTCCAGTACGGCGGGTTTCTTGATGATAGCTCCCGTAGAAAGTATCGCTACCTGGGGTTGATTAATAATGGGTGTTCCGGACAAGTTGCCAAAGGTGCCTACGTTAGTTAACGTAAAAGTTCCCCCCTGGATTTCATCTGGTTTGAGCTTGTTTTGACGGGCTCGACCAGCGAGGTCATTGACCTTTTTAGCCAGCCCGACGAGGTTGAGGTGATTCGCATCCCGGATGACCGGAACGATGAGATTGCCGGAAGGCAAAGCAGCAGCCATTCCGATATTAATATTTTTTCTAACTATAATTTTATCGCCGTCCACTGCTACATTCACCATCGGAAAATCCTGCAACGCCTTCGCTACAGCTTCCATGAAAATCGGGGTGTAGGTAATTTTCTCTCCGTGCTGTGCTACAAAATTTTTCTTGATTTTGTTGCGCCAGTTGACGAGGTTCGTCACATCGGCTTCCACGAAGGAAGTCACGTGAGGAGATACCCGCTTGGACATCACCATGTGCTCGGCAATCAGCTTTCGCATCCGATCCATCTGCACTATCTCATCTCCGCCACCCACAGAAACGGCAGGGGCTTTTGCTGCCGGGGTAGCCGCATGTACACCGTTGGAACTAGGCGTAGCCACCGGAGCCGCAACGACTGCACCACCCGCAGGGCGATTTTTTATATAATTTAAAATATCTTTTTTAGTAACCCGCCCGTTGTGTCCGGTGCCGGGGACGGCATCCAGTTCTGCCTGAGAAATATTTTCCTGGCGGGCGATATTCTTAACCAATGGCGAGTAAAAGCGATTGCCATTGGAGGAAATAGCGACGGCTGCTTGTGGAGCTGAGGTTGCTGTTGCGGGTTTAGCCTGGGGCGCAGATTCTACGACGGGTTTTGGAGTGGATTCCTGTGGCGTAGTCGTTTCAGCAGCAGGAGCGGGAGTATCTTCCGAAGCACCTTCCGTTTCGATAATCGCAATAGCCGCACCAATAGCCACCACATCATTTTCTTTAAATAGGATTTCCTTCAAAACGCCATCCACAGGCGAAGGCACTTCACTATCCACTTTATCCGTTGCAATTTCCAGGACGGTTTCGTCCATTTCGATGGTATCGCCGACGGCTTTCGTCCACTTTAAAATGGTTGCCTCCATGATGCTTTCGCCCAATTTGGGCATGATAAGTTCAAATTTTGCCATTGATTAGGTATTTGACTGCAAAAATACGGCAATTAATGGTGTGATCCAAAGGATAGGAGTGTCCAATCCTAGACTGGATTAGGCTGTGCCTACACCAGTCCCACGTTTTTTTAATTAAATCATTCCCAACAAGAAACGCCGCATCAAATTCAGGGCAGCAACCGTCGTCAGGTGGATATTTTTACTTCTGTCCCGGATGAGTTGCAGTTTTTTGGTATAAATCCGATCCTTATCGCCCACAGCCACCCAAATGGTGCCTACGGGTTTGTCGGGCGTACCTCCGCCCGGTCCGGCAATCCCCGATACCGCAATCCCATATTCTACCCCCAGATTATTGATCAGGCCACTGACCATTTCTCTGACGGTTTCCTCGCTGACGGCTCCATGTGCTTCAAGCGTTTCGGAGCGGACACCGAGTTGCTGCATTTTTGTATCGTTGTGATAAGCAATGACACTCCCTTTAAAATAACGGGAAGCACCGCTTTTGGCCGTAATCTGGTGAGCGATGTAGCCGCCCGTGCAACTATCTGCCGTTCCCAACATCGCATTTTTTTCTATTAGAATTTTTCCCAGTGCTTCTCCCAGTGTTTCTTTTCCATACCCAAAAATCAGTTCTGGAATTTCTGCTTCTATAGCTTGGGTTTGTTCCGCTAATTGTTGTTGGAGTTGGGTTTCATCCGTTCCGGTGGCCGTCAGTCGCAGGCGAACTTGACCGAGGTTGGGGAGGTAAGCCAGTTTGATATTTTCGGGAAGGGCGGATTCTACACCTGCAATTCGCTTCGCCACATCAGTTTCTCCTCGTCCAACGGTAAGGATAGTTTTATGTAGAATAGTTGTATTTAAAAATTGTTGTTTTATTCTGGGAAGAGCTTCCTTTTTTAAAAGGTATTTCATCTCGTAGGGGACGCCCGGCATAGAAAAATATATTTTTCCTTCACATTCTTTCCACATGCCTGGAGCCGTACCCACGGCATTTTTATGAAATTCAAAACCCACGGGCATGAAGGCTTGTTCGCGATGCGCTTCGTTAGTTGTTCGTCCCAGCATTTTAAATATATTAGAAATATGCTCAAAGGTTTCTTCGTGAAATTCCAGGGTCGTATTAAAAAATTGAGCGAA
>JAHDCK010000018.1 GCA_020629915.1 Saprospiraceae bacterium | reverse complement strand
GATGACAACATAAACATCATAATATTTTCGTCGGTTATTTTTTTAAAACCAATAAACCGCCTATACTTTTTTGCCCTCACTTCCCAGAAGGCGGTTAAAACCACCCCTACTTTTTTTAACCCAAATTAAACCTTTACCTTAGAAGAGAGTCTTACCTACAAATCACCTGAAATTGAAAGGAGTATTGGCAGCAACTATAACGGATGAGCAACTGGTTCAGCAAATGAAAAATCCTGCGACGATGGAGCAGGGATTTCGATTGCTGATGCAAACCTACCAGGAAAGACTGTATCACCACATTCGTCGGATGGTGATTACGCACGAGGATGCCAATGACGTTTTGCAGAATGTTTTTATCAAGGTTTTTAAAAGTATTAAAAACTTTAAAGGCGATTCAAAATTGTACACCTGGTTGTATCGCATTGCCACGAATGAATCCATTACTTATTTAAAAAAAAGAAATAAGCGACAATCCGCTTCTATTGATGAAAGCGAAAACGGACTGGCCAATCAACTGAAAGCAGATGTTTATTTTGACGGGGATGAAATTCAAATCAAACTCCAACAAGCACTAAACACCCTGCCGGAAAAACAACGCCTCGTTTTTAATATGCGCTATTATGACAATATGTCGTATCAGGATATTTCAGATGTATTGAAAACTTCCGTGGGGGCACTTAAGGCGAGTTATCACCATGCCGCCAAGAAAATTGAAGCCTATTTAAAATCGAATTAAACTTTTATTGCTTATTGAAGTCAAAATTACAAGAAGATGAACGAAAAGGATAAACATATCAAAAAGGAACTGGAGGAAATCGCTCCCTTGCTATCCGAACTAAAGGATAAAGGAGATGGATTTGAAGCACCGTTTAAATATTTTGACGGACTGGCAGATGACATCATGAACCAGTTGGAGGAAAACGAAACTCCGGTGAAACCTGCTTCGGATTCCTTATTGAATCAAGTTGGAGCTTTTTTCCAAAGTCTTTTTCAGCCCCGGACGGCTATGGCATTTGCGACGGTTTTATTACTTTTAGTGGCGGGTTGGATGTACTTCCCCACGGAAGTAAATCAAACTACTACTTTCGCAGAAGTTTCGGATGAAATTTTGGAAAATTATATTAATGAAAATATAGATGATTTTGAGGAAGATTTATTTGCGGGTCTCGTGACGGAGGATGATTTTTCTTCCTTAGAATTTGAACAAATCAATGATACCGACTTAGACAAATATTTAGATGAAATCATTGATGACATTGACGAAAACACATTAGAAGATTTATTATGAAAAATTTAGCTTTATTATTTTTAGGATTATTCCTCACGACGGGAATACTGGCACAGGATAGAGATGCGCGCCGGGCGCAACGGGATAGCAAAATTGAAAGCCTTAAAGTGGCTTTTATCACTAATCAACTTTCCCTGACAGAAGAGGAATCCAAAAATTTCTGGCCCTTGTACAATGATTTTCAGGCAGAACGAAAAGCCTTACGCAAGGCCGGAAAAAAGGGAAAGAAGGGAAAAAACCGACCCAATTTTGCAGAGATGTCCGATGCAGAACTGGAGGCGATGATTGAGGAACGCTTCAACATAGAAGAAAAGGAATTATCCTTAAAACGCAAATATTTTAAAAAATTAAAAACTGTTTTGCCTATCCGTAAGATTGCCAAACTGCATCAGGCAGAGCGGGAGTTCAAGAAAAAAGTGCTGGATCAAATGCGGGAACGCAGAGGTCGAGGCACTGATGGCAAAATTCCGCCGGGAAGAAATCCGGAAGGACGATTTTAAGTGTTTCTTTATTTTTATAACTGACACCCAAATTTTAAAACGCACTTGTTTTGACGAACGAGTGCGTTTTTTTATTTTTCCAAAAAAAGATCGAAAAGCAACTACATCCAAAAATTCTAATCGCTCCACTCAACTGGGGCCTGGGTCATGCTACGCGCTGCATTCCCATCATTCGGGAATTAATAGAGCAGGGAGCAGATGTTTTTATTGGAAGTGATGGTGCTGCACTAAAATTGCTCCGGGAAGAATTTCCTCATCTGACGCATTTAGAATTGCCTGCCTACAATATCCACTACAAAACATCGAATATGTTTTTCAATATGGCGACTCAGTTGCCAGGGATTTGGGGAGCGATTCGGCAGGAGCATTCTGTACTTTCAGATTTATATAAAAAATATCAATTTTCTGCTATTATTTCAGATAATCGCTTTGGCTGTTTTCATCCGAAAGTGCATTCTATCTTTCTCACTCATCAGGTAAACATTAAAACGCCCTTTATTTTTACAAATAAAATAATCAATTATTTTAATCATCGTTTTATAAAAAAATTTAATACTTGCTGGGTGCCTGACTTTGAAAAGGGACATCGCATTTCAGGAGAATTATCTAACGGAAACATTAAAAAAGAATTCATAGGAAATTTGTCCAGATTTAAACATAAAACATTGACCAAAAAATACGATGCAGCCATTGTCCTCTCCGGCCCGGAACCTCAGCGCACTTTCCTCGAAGAAGAAATTTTAAATCAAATTAAAAATATAAATCTTTCTTTTATTCTAATAAAAGGAAAAGTAGAAACATCTGCCATTAGAACAGAAAATAATGTAGACATTATTTCTTATATGACTTCTACAGATTTAAATCAGGTATTTTTGGAAAGCCGTTTTGTGATTGCGAGATCGGGTTACAGCACGATTATGGATTTGGCTAAAACAAAAAATCCTGCTCTCTTAATCCCGACACCGGGACAAACAGAGCAGGAATATCTCGCTGATTATTATTCAAATCAAAACATTTTCATCACACAAAAACAGGGCGCATTGAATATATCAAAGGCATTGGATTTGTTACAAAAAGGAGATTATGGTTTTAAAGAAAATTTTAAAAATAATATTCTAAAAAATAAAATCAAAAATCTTCTAACCAGGATTACTTAATCAAAGTCACATCTCCCTTATACGGAATTCTCGTTCCATCCACGAAAAGCACCTCGATATAATACACAAATACTCCGGGCGGTAGCCGCGTCCCATTGAATCTTCCATCCCACCCAAAAGCCGGATCATTTGGCATAAAGTTTTCCTGGAAGAACAACATTTCTCCCCAGCGATCAAAAATGCGCATAGACTCAATCCGTTCTACTCCCACTCCACCAAAGACCGTAAAGACATCATTTTCTGTATCCCCATTTGGAGTAAATATATTTGGAATAAATATATTTCTATTTCTATCTACATCAACAGTGATTTCTGCTTGACCGAAACACCCTATTGTATCTCTTACCGTCAATAAATAAGTCGTTGTACTCAAAGGGCTAGCCATTGGATTGGCACAAGTATCACAACTCAAAGCCGAATTAGGCGTCCAAATGATAGAGTCCAGATAGCTTGGTTCCCAAAGCCCGTTCAGGCGAACGCTATCTCCCATTTGAATTTCAATCTCCGGTGCGCCCTCTACTTCTACTACAATCGGATCAGGTTGGTCAATAAAAACGGTATCTGTAAACAAACAATCATTTTGATCTTTTATATATAGAACATACGTACCTGATCGTAATCCGTTAAAAACAGGAAAGTCATAGAAAAAATCTCCATCGCTTGAATATTTATAGGTTCCTGTTCCGCCAAAGGTCGTATCTACTAAAATAGATCCACTAAACTCTCCAAAGCATCGGGCATCAATTACCCGAACATCTCCAAAAATTGGAGTAGGTTCTTCCACCATGCCCCCGCTGGTAGTTGTACAACCATTTTTATCTGTAACGGTTACGGTATAATTTCCGGGAGCCAGATTTATGGCTTGAGAAGTATTCTGACTTAAAGGATCACTCCAGGTATACGTATAAGAAGGCGTACCTCCACTTACATCAAAAACCTGAATGCTTCCGGTAGATTCTCCGGCACAAAGAGTATTGGCAGAAGCCAAAGAATCAATAGCCAGCGGATCAGGTTGATTGACAATAATATTTTGAGGGCCATCAGCAATACAGGCATTGGCATCCGAAATCACCAAACCATAACTCCCTGCACCAATATTACTAAGGGTAGCACCTGCAGCTGGGAATCCACTCCAAACATAAGTATAGGCTCCGGTTCCGCCAATTGGTGTAACGGTGATCGAACCATCTATATCTCCAAAACAACTCGGTTGGGTAATTTCTACTGCACCATTATAATTATAAATAAAGGGCGGCGGCCCTAAAATATTAACGTTGTCAGTAACCATACATCCATTGCCATCAGTAATCGTAACCGTTTGCACACCTTGCAATAAATTGGTAGCTATCTGTCCAAATTCTCCGCTTGGCCACTCGTAAGTATAAGGTGCATTCCCTCCAAAAACCGAAGTTACCTCTGCTCCTCCATCTGTTCCGTTATAACAAGTGGTAGAATCCTGAAATACGACTGTGGGGACCATTTGTAAGGGATTGAGAATCACATCATCTACAGCGGTACAGCCACCCGAATCCGTAATCGTAATGGTATAACTTCCGGCTGGAATATTTACTAATGAATCATTGGTAACACCTGTACTCCAAAGGTAGGAGACAATCGGCGATTGCCCACCGCTTGGAGTAGCAACTACAGTTCCGGAAGCTTCTCCGAAACACCCATTATTGACTACTGAGATAGAAACACTAAAAGGTGGCGGAGACAAAAGCACCACAGCATCAACTGCTGTACATCCTGCTCCATCTGTTACGGTAACTGTATAAGCATTCGTTCCAACATTCGTTGGAGATTGAACGGGGTCTAAACCACCACTCCACATATAAGTATTATTCCCATCTCCTCCTGTTGAAGTTACGGAAATAGTTCCTGTCTCTCCTGCACAATTGATAGAATCCAAAACGAAGGCATCTGCCAGGAGTGAATCTGGTTCATTAATAGTAATTGTCAAATCATTTTGACATCCCAAATCGTCGGTTACGGTAACTGTATAATCACCCGCAATGACATTAGCTAAAGTAGCAGAAAACTGAGCATTTCCCCAGTCGTAGCTATAATTTCCCAGAGGAGCACTACCTCCACTTGCCATTACAGTGACACTACCACTGGCCTCTCCACCACATTGGGCATCCATTATATTTTGAATAGAAATATTAATAGAATCCGGCGCGTTTACAATAAAACTATCTCTTACATTACAACCATTCAAATCTGTTACCGTTACAAAATAAGTATCTGCGCTGAGCACAGAAGCAATAGCATCATTAGGTCCGGCTCCGGCATTGGGTGACCAGGTATAAGTCAAAGGCAAAGCTCCTGTTCCCGAAGGACTAAGAGCAATTAATCCATCTGACCCACCAAAACAATCCACATCTGTAATGGCCGGATTAGTTAGAATAATTGTGGTAGAACCGACCGTTACGGAGTCCACCCGCATGCATCCATTATCATCCGAAACAGTGATATAATATTTTCCAACATCCAACCCAGTTGCCACTTGCGTAAACTGAGGAGGAACGGAACTCCACGTGTAGGTATAATCTACGGCTACAGTTCCACCTGCCGGATTGACAACCGAAGCTTCTCCATCAAATGAGCCCGAGCAACTAGCATCCACTGCCCCTGTCAAAAACGTAATCCCTGTGGGTTGACCAATAGCCCCGGAAGCATCCTCTACACATCCATTTCCATCCGTCACCGTTACATCAAATCCACCCGGTGGAAGATTAAAAATAGTATCTACATTAGGACCAGATTGCATATTGGACCAGGTGTACACATAGTTGCCTACTCCTCCTCCCACATTATTGATATAGGCGAATCCATCAGAATCTCCAAAGCAACTCACATTTTCTCCAATGGCAGAAATAAACAAAACGGGCGGTTCCAGTAATTGAAAAGGTAAAGTAATCATATCCCCCACACCGTCTGTAACGGTAAAATTATAATTACCTGCCCCCAGATTAGGGATGACAGCAGTTTGACCATTATTGGCTACCGAACCATTTCCCGAATTAGCTCCATCAGAAAACGTAAAAGTATAAGGAGCCGTTCCACCCGAAACCGTAATATCCACATCCGTTACATCTCCGTTACACAACAAAGAATCCTGTGCTGCTATTACGGCATTTAGCACAGGTGTAAATAACATGGTAAAGGGTTGATTCTGGCAATTGGTATTGTCTGTAACTTCAATGACATAGGTTCCAAAAATTGGATTGCCTGCCAGGTCAGTTGGTAATTCAAAAGTAATGGTTCCTCCATGAGAAATTGGCCCGGAGGTAACTGTTGCCACATCCGTAGGATTGGTTTGGAGGTAGATATTTACACCTGCATAATTACTGGCATCCCACTCTGGCAATCCTCCATTGACATCCACCATTCCCATTGTTCCGGATACGGATTGATTGGAAAGGGTGATAGCATTTAAGAATACTACAGAAAACGCATCCGCAATATTTATATTTAAACATTCTCCCGGTTGTCCCGCATTTTCTGTTAGAATAGAGCCAAAAGTCCCGTCATACTCATCAACCGTAGTTGTTGCAAACCAGACTTCTACCGGAGGGCCACCTGCCCCTCCATTCACCAAAGTTTGATAACTTCCGGAATTGAGAATTGTAGAATTCCCATTGGCCATTCCATTCCCATTCACAATAGGATCGCCTCCTCCTCCCAGGAGCACACAGGGATCTGCTACTATACTGGCAGCAGTGCTTCCATTTACAGTAGGCGGGCAGGAAAAAGCTACGTAATCTATCCCTGGAGTAGTTCCCGGGTCTGGATCGCCCGAATTAACTTCACCATTTCCATTATGGGTCACCATGAGGGCATCTCCAAAGCAAAGAAAATTGACATCAATACTTTGGGAGGCAGTAGTTAGCATTTGGGTAGAAGTACCGGCATCTTCCACACACCCTCCAAAAGCAGTGACTGGATTCGGAATAGTTTTAACAGAACTCTCCAATTGCGCTGAAAGATGTGTACTCAAACACAGGCAAAGTATGAGCAAAAATAAATTTCTAAACATCATATTATAACCTTACAGATTTTAAGTAGATGGATCGTGAGAAATCCTTCCTAGAGAGGATAAGAAAGGAACGTTCCTTAAAATGTTTTATTGTCGTTTTTTGCAAATACGAAGATACACAAACCGACAAATATTTTACCATTCCTTTCCGCTAATCCACACCCTTTCGATTAAATCACTACCAAAAGCGTAGGGAATAAATGCTAAAGAGGGTATTTTTTTTGTCAAAATGAGATTTGCGAGCTTGCCCTTACAAATACTTCCAACCTGATCTGACAGTTCCATTGCATAAGCTCCATTGATGGTGGCAGCATTTACTGCCTCCTCAGGAGTCATTTTCATCTGGGTACAAGCCAAAGATAAAACAAAAGGCATACGCCCCGAAGGGGTAGATCCTGGATTATAATCCGAAGCCAGCGCCACCGGCAAACCCGCATCGATCATTTGTCTGGCGGGGGCATAGGTTAAATTGAGAAAAAAAGCTGTGGAAGGCAGTAAAGTAGGCATGGTTTCCGTCCCTTTCAGGGCTTCTATTTCTGCGGCACTCATACATTCTAAATGATCTACAGAAAGGGCTTTTTGTTTAACACCAATTTGTACGCCTCCGGAGATAGCCAGTTCATTGGCGTGTATTTTGGGTTTTAGTCCATATTTCCATCCGGCCTCCAGAATTCGATCTGTTTCTTCAACTGTAAAAAAGCCCTTATCGCAAAATACATCACAATAATCCGCAAGTCCTTCTCCGGCCACCTCAGGCAGCATTTTATTTATTATAATATCAATATATTTGTTTCGATTATTTTTGTATTCCATTGGGATAGCATGTGCGCCCAGAAAGGTGGCTTTTATTGGAATATCATTATTTTCTTTTAATCGTCGGATAACCCGAAGCATTTTTAATTCGCTTTCATGGGTCAGGCCATATCCACTTTTTATTTCTATTGCACCAGTCCCAAAACCCACGACTTCCTTCAATCTTTCCAGGGCACTATCGTATAATGCATCTTCGGACATGGCTTGTAATTTTCTGGCAGAATTTAATATTCCTCCTCCGTTTTCAGCAATTTCTTCGTAGGACTTTCCCTTGATACGCATGACAAATTCTTCTTCCCGGCTTTTAGCAAAAACGATATGCGTATGAGAATCACACCAGGCCGGTAAAACCATTTTCCCGGTGGCATCTACTTCTTTTTCTGCTCTGTCCGGGCAATTTTTCATTTCCCCAAAGTTTACAATCTTATTTTTTTCTATTAGAATAAAAGCATTATCCACAGATAATAACTCTCCCATTTCCGAACCAGATACGCTTATTTTTGATTGTTCCTCTATCCCAAAAAGGGTTTTAATATTTTTAATTAAAATACTCATAGTCTGTGTTGTAATAAAAATGGAGCAACAGAAATGCCCTGCCGCTCCATTAAATATTTATTTAAAATATATTTTATCTTAAGGTAGAAAGATCTTTTATAATACCGGTAATACCTTTCCCGGACATCTTTTCCCTGTACTTTCTAGCTGAATTTTCACTATAAAAAGCACCCACAATTATACGATAAACCTTCCGATTGTTTAAGGTATTAATGTTGACAATTATGGGTTCATTAAACATATCCTGTAATTTTGCTACTTCAATCAACACATTTCCATACTCCGCAAATACACCAATCTGAACACCAAAGCCTTTGGAATCCTGGTTTTTTACAGTAAACCGATATAGCCCTTCTCCTGAAACCTTTGGTTTTGCAGGAGCGGGGGCGGGTGGTGGAGAGGGTGTAGGTGTAGTCACCACAGGATCTGGAACAGGATCCGGACTTGGTGGTGGTGGTGGTGGAGAAACAGGAGTTTCAGAAACTGTTTTTACAGGCGGTTTCTTCGCATATAAAAAAGTTTTCAACTGATTAATCATTTTTGTGGCTCCCATAGCCTCTTCAAATCTACCCAATACTTTGCCGTCTGCATCTAATACAATGATGGTTGGGAGCATTTTGACATTGTACTGTTGTTTCCAGGCAATCCCGTCAAAATCCTCAACATTCACCTTTACAGGAATATAGTGTTGTTTCAAAAAATATATTAATCTATCATCTGTAAAGGTGGTTGTTTCCATCAACTGGCAGGGGTAGCACCAACTAGCCGTAAAATCAATAAAGTATAGTTTACCTTCTTCCTTAGCCATTTTTTTAGCCATAGCCGGGCTACCGGAAATAAATTCCACTTTTTTTCCGGCACCATCTGAAATGGTTAAAAGTGGTAAACAAAGACAAAGCACGAGGATTAAATTGCGCATCAAAAAGGGAGTTTTAGTTATGTTTCTGAAATTCTTTTTGTGTATAAACGGGAATGGATTGGGGTTTTAGTGGTTAAAAGGTAGTAAGTTCTTAATTTTTATTTTAAAAATCCAGTTTGAACCAGGTTTAGTCCTTTATATACAGCAATTCTCAAACCAACTTTTACAAAGTTATATAATAATAATTAAAAAATGAATCTTTTTACCTGTAAGTAACTGGACGCAATAATATTATATTTAATTTGAAATGAATTTTTGATTTATTCGAGGCAAAAAACATGAGCAAGTGCCAACTTGCGAACCGTTTACGGGCGGGTAAGCACGCAGGGCGTCGGCGAGTCCTTGATTCCGACCGTAGCGTCGGAGGCTTTTTAACGAAGAAGAAATTAAAAAGCCGTTCAAAGTATTATAAATTTTGGTTCTTAGACAAATTTTATTGTGACCGGTTATTTAAACATAAAAAAACCCCGCATTCAAAGAATGCGGGGTCAATAGTTCTTTTAGGCTAATTCCTAGTACTGAACTCCAAGAGCTTTAAGTGTTTCAAAGTCAAGCTGACCAATTGGAAGACCATTATCCTTTTGGAATTTGATCAAAGCCGCTTTAGTTTGAGCACCTAATACGTTATCTACTGGTCCTGGCTCATAACCACGAGCTTTCAGTGCATTTTGCACCTGACGAATAGTGTAGCTAGTTGTGTTAGCAGGACAAAGGATTTCTCTCCACTCGGAGAATCCACCTTTTCTTACCAGACGTCTCTTAGTGATAGTCTTGTACTCAGCAGGAATATCTACTGTACGAGTTTGAGCAGGAGTTCTTACAACTCTCTTAGTTACGTTACCGTACTCAGCTGGGATATCAACTGCATCCGTTCTTGCAGCAGAAACCAACTTTCTTATGGTACGAGTACCATATTCAGCAGGAATTTCTACTGAACGAGTAGTTGCAGGAGAAACCAACTTCTGGATGGTACGAGTACCATATTCAGCTGGAATTTCTACTGAACGAGTAGTTGCAGGAGATCTTAGTACCTGACGAGTTACAGTTTTGTATTCAGCAGGAACTTCTACAGAATTAGTTGTAGCTGGAGTTCTCAATACTCTTCTTGTTACAGTCTCGAATCTTGCAGGAATTACTTCCTCACGAGTTGTAGCAGGAGAAACCAACTTTCTGATGGTACGAGTACCGTACTCAGCTGGAATAGCAACAGTTTCAGTACATCCTGAACCAGGAACACCAGAACCATCACATCCTTTGTCAACTAATTTAGTAACTGTCTCATAACGAGCAGGTACCTCAACTAAACACCAAACCAAACAATCGTTTGGATCAGCAGACAAACAGTTTCTGTCAGCGCGACGCTTAACCCACTTGGTAGAAGCAGGAGAAACCTCAACTCTTTCAGTTTCTGTTTCCATTACTGGCTGCTTAGTAACGATACGCTCAGATGCAGCAGAAATTTCATACTGCTCTGTTACTGTTTCGTACTGTGCAGGTACTGGAATCAATTTTCTTGATTCTGGCTGTGCCTCAACTTGCTCAGTTACTGTTTCGTAAACCGCAGGAACGGCTACCAAACGCTGAGAAGCAGGACGTACCTCAACTTGCTCAGATACAGTTTCGTACTGCGCAGGAACAACTTCCAAACGAGTAGAAGCTTCCTTGATTACGTACTGCTCAGTTACAGTTTCGTATTGTGCAGGAACAACTTCCAAACGAGAAGATGCTTCTTTCACTACATACTGCTCTGTTACTGTTTCGTACTGTGCAGGTACTGCAACTAAACGCTGTGATGCGTCAGAAGTCTGTACTTGCTCAGATACAGTTTCATACTCTGCTGGAACAACTTCCAAACGCTGAGATGGTCCTTTTACCATCACTTGCTCAGTAGATGTCTCGTATTCGTCAGCGATCATACATTTCGCGTAACATTTACCAGCTTCTGCACCAGGAGGATAATCCGTTTGTGCAAAAACAGTAGAAGCAACGAATACCAACAGTACTCCGAAAAATAGGTTTAACTTTCTCATAATAATTAAACTATTGGTTTTGGTTAATAAAACATTAAAAAATTACATTACACTAAAGTGACACAAAGGTCGCAATTTTTTTGAAATTCCAAACAAGAAAATGTGAAAGGTTTTCCACATTTGGAATAAAATTTTTATTCTTTCAAAGAAAGAAGCCTTTTCTTCAATATTATTTGGGATAACACAGGTAGTGCTTGGATATAATTTGGGGTCCGATGCTATGTTCTGTGCAATCTGATAATGGTTTTACTGTACCATTTTTAAAAAGAATCAATATCTCATCTTTTTGAGTATTATATGCGCGATTTGATTCTTTTCCCGATAAGACTAATCGGGTCGATAACTGTCCTTTCCACTGGAGCTTAGAAGCAATCTTATGACGGATTTCTTCTATATAGTCACGCCCGAAAGCAGATTTTTGCATCTCTAATCGAAAAAGTTTTCGGTTTAATATTGATTTAGCTAAAAAAGATAATAAGGTATCTTTATGTACACTAGCATTTTTAAGTGCCGCTACGATATCTACATCATCTAATTTTGTAAAATGCCGGACAATTTCAGTTCTGTCTTTTCCCTCATGCCCTTCCAAAAAAAACTTTAAATGCCCTGAAACCAATACTTCCTGACCTTCCAGAACCAGTTCTCTTAGCCTTTTCACAAATTCTATCAGCATTAGTTCAGCGGATAAAACGGTTTTGTGCAGGTAAACCTGCCAGTACATAATCCGTCTGGCGATCAAGAATTTTTCTATAGAATATAATCCTTTCTCTTCTACGACTAGCACATCATTTTGAACATTCAGCATTTTAATAATGCGATCATAACCAATTACGCCCTCCGAAACCCCTGTAAAAAAACTATCCCGATTGAGATAATCCAGCCTGTCCATATCTAACTGTCCGGAAACGAGCTGGTTGAGATAAGGTTTGGGATATTCATTTTTAAAAATTTGAATTGCCAAACTCAACTTTCCCTGCATTTCTTCATTGAGCTGTTCCATCAGCCACACCGATACTTCTTCGTGATGTACCTTCATTAAGGTATGCTCCAACGTGTGTGAAAATGGTCCGTGCCCAATGTCGTGCAAGAGGATAGCGATAATGACCGCTTCTGCTTCTTTCTCCGTAATTTCAATGAACTTAGAACGCAACACTTCTATTGCCTGCGTCATTAAATGCATAGCCCCTAATGCATGATGAAAACGGGTATGCAACGCACCAGGGTACACATAATGGGTTAGGCTCAGTTGCTTGATACGTCTTAATCGCTGAAAAAAAGGGTGTTCGATTAAGTCGAAAACAATTGGAAATGGGATTGTGATAAACCCGTAAACCGGGTCGTTTATGATTTTTCTTTTATTCATAAGTACTAACGAATCGTAAAGCTCGTTAGATTAGAGTGTGTTCTGTAACAGTGACTTCTGATTATCAGACTGTCTTTTTCTCTAATCCGTTGCATTGGGTTTCTATTTTTTTTAATTTTTTTTCAACAATCCTCGCTTATCGCTGAAAATTTACCTGCCTAAACCGGCTTCTCCCTTAATTTTATGGAATCCCGAACAATTTCGGCTTTTTTTATTTTATTTTTGGAATCTTATTCCATTTCCCTACTGACAAAACTGTTTTTCTAATTAAAACAGGTTAAAAAATTTTATAAAAAAATAATACATGGATAAAATTAAAATTCTATGGGCGGATGATGAAATTGATTTGCTCAAACCCCAGGTGATGTTCCTTGAAAAAAAGGGCTACGAAGTCATCACCGTTACCAACGGCCACGATGCTATCGAAGAATGTGAAAACTACAATGACATTGATGTGGTCTTTCTGGATGAAAGTATGCCAGGGATCACCGGACTGGAAACACTGGCTAAAATAAAGGATAGCAGCCCGCATCTCCCGGTGGTTATGATCACGAAAAATGAGGAGGAAAATGTCATGGAGGAGGCTCTGGGTTCTCAAATTACGGATTACCTCATCAAACCCGTCAACCCCAATCAGATTTTACTGACGCTGAAAAAAATTATTGATAATAAAAGATTGGTGCAGGAAAAAACTTCCTCGGATTATCAACAAGAGTTTCGTTCCATCTTAATGGAGATCAACAGTGGACTGGATTATTTCCAGTGGGGAGATGTTTATAAAAAAATCATCAATTGGGAGCTAAAACTTGATGCTACTCAAACAACGGAAATGGCGGATATTTTATCTATGCAAAAAAACGAAGCCAATACAGAGTTTTCCAAATTTGTAGAAAATAATTACTTGTCCTGGATTGCCAACGACGGCAACCCGGAACAAGCTCCGGTAATGTCCCATAACCTCATGCGGGAAATGATTTTCCCGGAGTTGGATGATGATCGCCCTACGATCATGCTCTTGCTGGACAATCTGAGATTTGATCAGTGGAAGGTTATTGAGCCTATTATGGGGGAATTATTCCGGGTTGAATTTGAAGATTTGTTTTACAGTATCCTGCCTACCTCAACCCAGTACAGCCGCAATGCAATTTTCTCCGGGTTGATGCCATTGGATATTCAAAAGTATTATCCGGAATGGTGGAAGAATGACATTGACAAAGGTGGGAAAAATTTATTTGAAAAAGAATTATTAGCTGCGCAAATCGATCGCACTTTCAGAAAGGACATTAAATTTGATTATATAAAAATAACCAATGTTCACAACGCTCAAAAGCTTCAGGACAACATCCACAACTACCTGAATAACGACTTGACGGTTATCGTATATAATTTTATCGACATGCTTTCTCATGCCCGCACGGAAATGGAAGTGCTCAAGGAACTTGCCGGAGACGAAAAAGCTTACCGCTCTCTCACCCGGTCCTGGTTTATTAATTCTCCGCTCTGGAAAGCACTCCAACAAATCGCAGACAAAAATATACAAGTAATCGTAACAACTGATCATGGGACTATCCGGGTCAATACACCTTCTAAAGTAATTGGCGATCGGGAGACGACAACAAATCTTCGTTATAAAGTAGGTAAAAACTTGCAGTATGACTCTAAGGACGTTTTAGAAATCCGAAACCCGGAAAAAGCATTACTCCCAAGACCAAATGTGAGTTCTGCGTTTATTTTTGCCAAGGAAGATAAGTTCTTTTTATACCCAAATAATTATAATCATTATAATAATTATTATAAAAATACTTTCCAGCATGGCGGGATTTCTTTGGAGGAAGTTGTCGTGCCTATTGTTAAACTAATAAGTAAATAATTTTCATATAAAAAATACAACTAATAAGGTTATTTTTCTTTTAGAAAACAATTCCTTATTTTTATTTAAAACTACAAACAATTGTGCCGCTCCCTGTGTCGTTTTATAATAGAACGCTGGGAGCGTTTTATTTTCCCCCGCACCAAGACCCTGACACTTAATTTAGTTGAGTAAAACACATTACTATGAAAATACTTTGGACATTCATCGCTCTTTTTCTGGCTGGTCAGGCTCCACCCGGAGAAATAAATAACAACCTTTCAAAAGGATTAGTGGCTTATTACAATTTTAATGGTTGTCAAACCAAGGATAGCAGCGGTAACGGATCAGATGCTGAAATTTTTAATGGTGTGTCCTGCTGGTGTGGTATTGATCAGGATGGACTGCTGTTTGACGGGAAGGATGATTACGTCGTATTCAACGGTCGGGTCAATTCTTATTTTACGACTTCCGATTTTACTTTGAGTTTTTATTTTAGAAACACCACCCACACCCCTATCAATCAAAGCCTTTTTTCAAAGCGACCGGAATGTACTGAGGAACAGATGATGGATATTCAATTGAATTCCTTTAAAATGATTGTGGAGACAAATGTTTATCAAAGCAGTTATAAATATTATAAAGATATATCTCCCCCTTCCACCCAATCCCCCTGGCATCATTATGCCATTGTCAAGGAAGGCCTCACCATCAAAACCTATATTAACGGCGAGTTAAAAAAAACGGAAACCCAGCGTTGCAGGGATGTTGATATTACCAATGATGCGCAATTGATGTTTTCGAACAGTCCTTGTATAAAAAACGGATACACCTTACCCTTTAAGGGTGTTCTGGACGAAGTTCGGGTCTATGATCGCTCCCTTAAAGATAGCGAAATAAAAACATTATATGAATTATTTCCTATTGAAAATGCAGAACGGGATTGTGCCACCTAGATTTGGATAAAAACACTTCCCGATAATTCTCCTGTAATATTCGTTTTTTGTCCCTACTTTTGCAGAATTCTTTTTCACGGAAAGCTCTGATAGAATGATGTTAAAAAATTTGCTCCTTATTACTAGTTGTTTCCTTTTTTGTTTATCCCTTAGTGGGCAAAGCGGACTACAGCTTCATTATAATTTTGATACAATTCCTCCGGTAGATCAAACCGGGAATAATGTTCCGCCTTCATTGGTAGGGTTCAACAATATCAGTTTAGCTTGTGCGCCAAACGAGCAGGGACTGGTTTTTGACGGTAACTCTGTCGTTCTGGTGAATGGTGTCATAGGAAACTATTTTGCCAATACGGATTTGACGATAAGTTTTTATTTTAAACTTCAGAATTTCCAGTTTTCCCAAACTATTTTATCCAAGCGTTCAGATTGTAATGGTCAACGCGATTTTTCTATTGACTTTGTTCCGAATAATGGTCGGCAACTGGTCACTACCTTTGTGGAGAATTCTACCAGAGATGGTTCAATGACAGTGGATCTCGATCCTACTTCCTGCTGGTATCACTACGTTTTTATTAGACGGGGCTCCGAAGCTTTTATTTATATCAATGGTAAACTGGAGAAATCTATAGATACCGGGGCCAGAGTCAATATTAAGGATGATATTGCTGTATTGAGTATTGCAAACAGTCCCTGCGTAGATCCTGCTAGTGGCCTTTACCGTTTTTCCGGTGTTATGGATGATTTGAAAATTTATAATAAGGCTATAGACGAGGATGAAGTTCAGGCACTGTATATTTCTCCAAATGAAATCCTGAATAACGATACAATTGTATATCTCGGGAATGATGTCCAGGTAAGGCTCGGGCCCACCTGCTCCGGATTTAACTACGAATGGTTTCCAAAATCTACACTCGACGATCCTTTTATTGGCGAACCCTTAATCACACCCGATAAGACGCAAACTTACCAACTCAGGATGAACGATAATCAATGTCTGGCTATCGATACTTTTAAAATTATTGTCATTGATCCGGATACGCTCAACTGCAATGTAGCTTTTCTTCCAGGGGCTTTTACGCCTAACGGAGATTTCCTAAACGATACCTGGGGATTGAGCAATACCTTTGCACTGGATGAGTTATTAGAATTAAGTATATTTGATAAATGGGGAAGTCAGATGTTTTTTACAGATGATATCTTTGAGCAGTGGGATGGTACCTTTAATGGCACCCAACTCGATCCCGGTGCTTATGTCTATAAAATGCGCTTCGTTTGCAATGGAGAGGAAAAACTGGAACGTGGCACAGTCCTGCTCATCCGGTGACAAAACGAGAATTTAAAATTGGGACAGAAGCAGAATTGTCCCTTGTGGCAGATTTTATTTTAAATCAATTAAAATCTTATACAAAATTCGTCCTGACCGGAGATTTAGGCTCCGGGAAAACGGCATTGGTCAAAACTATATGCCAAAAATTACACACCGCCGAATCGCCCAGCAGCCCAACTTTTTCTATTATAAATGAATATTCTTATTTAAAAAACAAGGAGACTCATTTAATTTACCACATTGATTTGTATCGGCTGGAATCTGAAGAAGAAGCCCTCGATATTGGCATTGAAGAATACCTGGACAGTCCCCATTTTTGCTTCATAGAATGGCCTCAAATCATCGAAAATCTCCTTCCTGAAGAAATCGTACAAATACAAATGACCAATATGGGAGAGAATTCAAGAAAGATTTTAATTTTGTTTGAGTAATTTCGTATATTCTGCAAAATTTAGTGCGGTTGGGTTATGTCAAAGAAAATAAACATTCCTAAGATTTTAACAGAGGGGCAGTTTTCCTATCAGGAAGAAACGCTTCAGGTAAAGCCAAAAAACAACAAGTTATTTATCGGGATTCCTAAAGAAACTTCTTTTCAGGAAAACCGGATTGCGCTGACTCCTTCCTCCGTGGCCACGATTGTCAATCATGGTCATCGGGTCGTTATCGAAGATCAGGCCGGAGAAAAATCAAATTTCCCCAATCACGATTACTCGGAAGCCGGTGCCGAAATTGCCTACAGCAAAGAAGAAGTTTTTAAATCGGATATTCTTATAAAAGTAGCTCCGCCTACCCTGGATGAAATCGAATTGCTGCGCCCCAATCAAATTGTCATTTCACCTATACATCTCCCTACACTATCTCCGGATTACATATATAGATTAAAACAAAAAAGAGTCATCGCCCTGGCGATGGAATACATCAAAGACGATAATGATATTTTCCCCTTTGTACGCATCATGAGCGAAATGGCCGGACTGAGCGCTATGCTTACTGCCGGAGAATTGCTGACAAGTACAAGAGGCGGACGCGGCGTTTTGCTAGGAGGTATTTCCGGTGTCCCTTCGGCAAAGGTTGTCATTCTTGGAGCCGGAGTCGTTGCAGAATACGCTACCCGAACTGCTTTGGGCCTGGGAGCTGACGTTAGAATATTTGATAATAATATATACAAATTAATGAATATTCAAGAGCGTGTAGGAAGGCAATTGTACACCTCTGCTATCAACCCCGTTCACCTCGAACGCGAGCTGCTAACAGCAGATGTCGCTATTGGGGCTATGCACTCTAAAACCGGGCGGACACCTATGGTCGTGTCTGAGGAGTTGGTTGAAAAAATGAAATACGGCTCCGTCATTATTGATGTGAGTATTGATCAGGGCGGCTGCTTTGGGACCTCCAGAGTAACAACGCATGACAAACCTACTTTTGTCAAATATGATGTTATTCATTATTGTGTGCCTAATATTGCTTCCAGGGTTTCCCGGACAGCGAGTTCGGCCATGAGTAATATCCTCACGCCTATTTTACTAAAAGCGGATCATATTGGCAGTATAGAATCAATGTTGTATTCCAACTCGGGATTACAGCATGGCGTTTATACCTATAAAGGATGTTTGACAAATCATTACCTCAGTGATCGCTTCCAGATAAAATACACAGATTTAGGGTTGTTGCTCACCTCTAGTTTATAAAATATTTTATATTAAAAATAAAAATCCCGTTGCGAATTATTCACAACGGGATTTTTTATATTTTATAAAATTAAAATATTTATTTTCCTGAAGAGCGAATGGCATCCAGATATTTATTCAATTCTTCTCTTACAACCGGGAAGAGGAAGAATAAACCTATCATATTAGGAAAGACCAGTGCTAAAATCATAGCATCCGAGAATCCCCAAACGGCACTCATATTAGCTGCAGCTCCAATCACAATAAACAAAAGGAATAAAATCTTATAGGTTATATCTGCTATTGGCCCTTTTCCAAAAAGATATTTCCAGGACTGCAAACCGTAGTAGGCCCATGTAATCATGGTTGAAATAGCAAATAATACAATAGCAATCGTCAGTACATAGGAGAAATTGGGAATAGCGGAATCAAAGGCCATCGAAGTCAATACAGCTCCCTCTACTTCTACCCCATCGATCATAACAAAACTGCTCGTACCTGATCCGTAATCAAAAACACCACCACTATTATAAATAATGATAACTAAAGCAGTCAGTGTACAAATAACAACCGTATCTATAAATGGCTCTAACAAGGCCACTAAACCTTCAGATGCAGCATATTTTGTTTTTACAGCAGAGTGAGCAATGGCAGCCGAACCCGCTCCCGCTTCATTGGAGAAAGCGGCTCGTTGGAAACCAACAATCAAAACGCCCATCAATCCTCCCAAGCCTGCTTCCGGCGTAAACGCTCCTTGAATAATCAAACCAAAGGCATCATCAATATAGGAAATGTTCATTACAATAATAAATATACAAGCAGCAACATATATAACCGCCATTAATGGGACGATTTTTTCTGTTACTGATGCAATCCGCTTTATTCCTCCAATTATAACAAAACCAACCACTACGGCTAAAAGAATTCCAATAACAGTTCCTGAACTGCCTCCGGTATAACCGAACATTTGTCCAAGCTGCAATGCGGCCTGATTGGATTGTGCGGCATTACCTCCACCAAAGGAAGCCCCAACACAAAGGAAAGCAAATACGCCAGCTAATATTTTACCAAGACCTGTAAAACCCCGACTATCCAATCCTTTTCTCAGGTAGTACATAGGTCCACCATAAACCGTCCCGTCCGGGCCAATATCCCGATATTTTACACCCAGTGTACATTCTACAAATTTGGTAGACATTCCCAGCAAACCACAAACGATCATCCAAAAGGTTGCGCCCGGGCCTCCCATGGTGATAGCCAGAGCTACCCCGGCAATATTGCCCAGTCCAACCGTCCCGGATACCGCAGTAGCCAATGCCTGAAAGTGGCTCACCTCACCATCCTGACTTTCATCCCGAATGGTTCCTACCACATCACCATCCACAATATTTGCTTCTACTTTATCTTCCTCATAAGCACTATGTTGTTCAATATCATCATATTTCCCACGCACTACTTGCAGGGCAGTTCCAAATTTCCGAACATTTATAAATTTAAAAACAAGGGTAAAAAACAAAGCCCCGGTTACTAAAAGAATCACAACAAAAGGAATACTCGTTCCCGGAAAAGGGAAAAACACAATAGCTCCCCAAGCATCAGAGATGGGCGTAAACGCATCATTAATTCTCTCATCCAAACCACGGGGAGCAGCGGGTTCATCCTGCGCATAAGTCATCAGAGGCATCAAAACAGAAGCCAATAACAGATAGAAGTATCTTTTCATTTTGTAAAAGTTTTGGGTAAAATTCAAACGACTCTAAAGGTATTTATTTATTTAAGGATTTTATAAAAATGCCTTTAATATTTGGGTAAAACGCTGGATTTGTTAATAAAAACGTGGGTTTTCAGCCGATCCTGACCAACGCGACTAAAACATATATAATTTAATATACCTCATTATACTAACCCAAATGCTATGGCATGATTTTAGGGTTAGACATTTTATGTAATTTACAACCATTAAATCTTATAGATCATGAAATTAAAATCACTGACCTTTCTTTTATTTGGCCTCTTTTGTTTTATCGCTTGTGATGATGAAGGTAACGGCAATATGGATGACAAAACGCCTGTAGCTATACTCGATTGTACGGAGATTACCTACTCCGGAGATATTCAACCGCTTGTAGCCTCTACCTGTGCCATTACAGATTGTCATGGGGCAGGCTCTCTTGATGGAGATTATACAACTTATGATCTGCTAAGGCCCTCCGCTATTGACGGAAGTATGGAACGCGTCGTTTTAGAAGATCAAACCATGCCGCAGGAAGGCTCTCTCACAAGTGAACAGCTAGGTAAAATCAAGTGCTGGCTGGATGCTGGTGCGCCTAACAACTAAGATTTACGTGAGGTAGTTTTTAGCATTTTACTATAAAATGGCTATACTATTTTCATCATAAAACCATTATAAATAAACATCCTTAGTATTCTGACTGTATAATTTAAAGTCACAAAGTTTTAGGCTTTTTATGGTTTCGTGTTTGTTTTGTACTTAATTTAAAATAAAACAAAGCTAACATGACCCTCCGATCCTCCGATACCGTATTGATCCAGCATATCAGGCATATTGTCCTGATGAAGATCATTATGCTCAATCGGCGGATTCAGGCTAATGCGCTTTATCAGGCGAGTTCTACAGGAACTAGTAAAAATGCTCATATCCCCACATCAAAAGCCCTTAAAGCAAATGCCAAAAAGTTTAGTGAATTACTTTCCACTTCAAATAAATCCATTAAAAAATTATACTACATTTCTGATCACGTTGCTTATCAAAACATTAAGTCGGCTTTTTTCCTCCTTTCCGACAATCGCTACCTCGATTATAGTATCGAAAAAATTAAAAATATTTTGAAATAAAAACTTTTCCGGTTGGAACCATTTTCCTGTATTGGATATTTGTATTATGTTTCTAAGGAAGTAGTCAAATTAAACCGCATAAAAAGCGTGCTTGTTGCTTGTATCAGGTGGGACACCTGACGATGAATGTCAAAGGCTTTGCCTGACACGAAAACGTTTTTCCCGTCAGGTGTTCCACCTGACGTTAACAGGGCACAATGCTTAGTTAAAAGTTCGTCGGTTAATTATTTAACCTCAGTAAGTTTGTTGTACTTTTTATCAATCCTCTATCAAATCTAAAATGCGATTGAGATCCTCTACGGAGGTAAAATTGATATTGATTTGCCCCGTTCCGTTTTTTCCTAATTTCAAATTGACTCTAGAACCGAGATAAGAACGCAGATTGTCTTGCACGGCCTTGTATTCTTCCGGAAGGTTGGCTTTGGGAGATTTGGCCGCTACTTTTTTTGTCGTATAACTAGCTGCCAGTTTTTCGGTTTCCCGGACTGACAATTCTTTTTCTAATATTTGATTAAAAACAATTTTTTGAATAGCAAAATCCTTAATTCCAACCAACACCTTTCCGTGTCCTACGGAGAGTTCTCCTTGTTTGAGGGATTTTTGAATGTCTGGTGGCAATTTTAAAAGACTCAAAAAATTGGTAATCGTAGAACGGCTCTTCCCCACCCTTTCGGACATTTGCTCGTGAGTCAGGCTAAATTCTTCGATAAGTCGCTGGTAAGTCAGAGCGATCTCATGAGGGTTGAGTTGTTCTCTCTGGATATTTTCTATCAGGGCCATTTCAAGCATTTCCTGATCATTGGCAAGTCGGATAAAAGCGGGCACTTCTTCCAGTTCTGCAATTTTGGAAGCTTTTAGTCTTCTTCCACCAGAAATCAACTGATAGCGGTCCGCTGTTAACCGGCGGACGGTAATGGGTTGAATCAATCCGTGAGCTTTGATAGAGGCCGCCAGTTCTTTAAGGGCTGTTTCGTCAAAATCCAGGCGGGGCTGCCAGGGATTGACTTCGATTTGCTCCAGGGGCAACATAGCTATTTGGCTACTCAGTTCGCTAACGATTTGTTCCTGAGATTCGGCATCCTCATTTTCTATATTATTGAGTAGAGCGCGGATTCCCTTGCCGATTTCTTTTTTCTTTTTTGCTGCCATTTTATGCTGAATTATTACCTGGTGTATTTTTTATAAATTTCTTTCCGAGCAAAAATAAATAAAAAAGTGAAACCCAAAACCAGTTTTTGGGTTTCACTTTTTGTCTTATT
>JAHDCK010000017.1 GCA_020629915.1 Saprospiraceae bacterium | reverse complement strand
CTTTAGGTAATATTTCTGATTTTATAATATCTTCAACCATCGCCTGGGTGAGGTAAGAGGTCAGTTCGGATGCTTTGACTACGGCAGGGACACCGGCCAGGAGGTTGACGGAAATTTTTTCCAGCATGCCCCAAATCGGAAAGTTGAAGGCATTGATATGGACGGCTACGCCGTGTTTGGGTACCATAATATGATGTCCGATAAATGTTCCTTCCTTGGAAAGCGGAGCTAATTGGCCATCGACGTAGTAAGTTTCGTCGGGAAATTGCTTCCTCAAACTAGCGTAGGCGAAAAGCGTCCCAATGCCTCCGTCAATATCGATCCAGCTATCCGCTTTGGTCGCACCAGACTGGAAACTGACGGGGTAATATTTTTTTCGGATGCCGTGCAGGTGCAAGGCAAGGGCTTTAAGCATTCTGCCTCGTTGGTGGAATGTCATTTTGCGGAGGGCAGGGCCACCAACGGTTCGGGCGTAGTGCATCATTTCTGCAAAATCCAAGCCTTCTGATCCGACTGTTGCGATAACTTCCCCGGTAATGGCATTGTATTGAGGTATTCCGTTTCCTTCGTGAGCCACCCAATTTCCAAGGGCATAATTTTTTAATTTCATATAAATTTTAAAATTATTATTAAAATTCGTTATTGCAAATTTAAGGAAATTTTTTGTGTAGGGGAATTATTGAAATTTGTTCGATTTAGCATTGGAGCCAAAAGATTTTTGTCAGGCGAGGACGCCTGACAAAGCATGGTGGGAATGGTTGATAAAGCATGAGGAAGATGCTCGAACCATAGAGGGTTCGATTATTTCTTTTTTAGGGCATTGACGATAGCTTGCTCGATGAAGACTTTTTCAAACTCATCATAGCCACTTTGGGAATACACGACTCTCTTATTTTTATCTAACACATATAATGTAGGATAATTCGAGATATGGTAGAGCTGATCCAAGGTATCACTGGTAACGTGGGTAGGATAGGTAATGCCATTTTTTGATAAGTAGTCGGTAACAGAACTGGGTATTTCGTGATCGACTGGATTTACACCAATAACGATTAAACCGTCTTTGGCGTATTTTTTATGAAGTTCCTGCAAATAGGGCATGGCCTTGAGGCAGGGCTTGCAACGGAGATACCAAAAGTCAACAATCGTCACGGCATTGGCTGTATTGTAAAGGCTAAATCCTCCTCCTCCAGGGATTTTGATATTAAAATTTGGCGCATACGAATTTTTTGCAATGAATCCCTCCTTGTCTTTTGGTGGCAAGTTTGTGTACTCAACTTTATAGCGCGATTCACTATTCCATAAATCAGATGCGGTTAGGTTTAGTTGGTTATATTTTATATTTTTAAAATCAAAATAAAATGGATCATCCCCTGATGTCTTTGCACGAATGGGTAAGTTAGATTTTGAATTATAATATAAAATATAATTTTCAAAATGAAATTCGCCGGGAGTTTTTTCCACAGCGTTTTTTAATTCCAGCGGAAATAATGTAGGCAGAATTGCGATGTAAGATTCTAAATTATCGTATATTTTAGTTGCTTTTTTGTCGTGATCGACTGACATGAGTTCGTTGCCATTATACTGCAAAAACATTAAATTTTCTCTTATGCGAAAAGTATAGCCATATTTTTTGTCCTCCTCTTTTTTAATTAAATCTACAATAAATTTTCCTTTGGCATTTGGATTGGAGGCGAGGTAGTATTCTACTTCGTATTGAAGGCTATTGAAAGATCGTATATGTTCAAAGAAGTTTTGTTTACTGGGAGTTGTTTCTGATTGGCCAGTCGTTTCTTTTGGGAGTTGTTCTTTGGTTGAAGTCTTTTGAGTTGGGGTTTTACAAAAAGAAAAAATTGTAATGAAAATAAAAAATATGCTAAATGTTCTCATAAAATTATTGTTCCAAGGATTCCAGAACCGCTAATTTAATCAAATCTGCATCAAATTCAGAAAAACCGGTTTGAGCATGAACGACTTTTTGCTGGCTGTCGAGAACATAAATGACCGGGAAGTTCACTGCACCAAGGGAAACACAGGTTTCTTTAGGGGTGTAAACCGTAGGGAAAGTTACTTTGTTTTTAGTATTATAATTGTTTACAAAATCTGTTCTGTCAATGGGATTTACCCCGATCACCTCTACGCCCTGATGTTTATATTCTTCATATATTTTTTGAATGTAAGGTGTTGCTTTTTTGCAAGGCGGGCAATTGATAAACCAAAAATCAAGGATAGTCACTTTATTGTTTTGTTGATTTAAATGAAATTTTGAGCCATCTGCCCACAGTCCTTCAAAGTCTGGTAAATAGGAATTTTCTGCATATAAACCATTGGGATCTTTGTAAGAAGGTAAGGCGGCTGGAGGTCGATTAGTCTTGGGAATGGGTTTGGGTTTATAGGTATTAACAATGGGCTGAGGAGCCGTTTTCCAGTTTGATTCAGATATATTTTGATTATATTTTATATTTTTAATTGTAAAAACTCGTTTTCCAAAGCCGGATTCTACAATAGCTTTTTTAATTTGTAAGGTAGAAGGATTCAGCCAGATCGTAGAGGTTACGCCATTTTCTTTCTTGATAAATTTCCAGTATTTAATAGCTCCCGTTTTTTCAAAACCCTTAAAATCTTTCTTATCAAAATTTAAAAATTTGGCACCTAAAACCACTTCCGAAATCATATTAAAAAAATCCTCTTCCTGAGAAGTCAAGACTAAAGTAGTTCCTCCCTGCTGCCTGATTTTGGTTGCACCTTTATTTATATAATATTTTAATTGACTTATATATTGATAGATCAATTTATCATTCTGCTTAATTATTTCCCCTGAATATCTGCCGGAACTAACCGTTCCTTTTTCTCCTTCATATAAAAACTCCACTTTTGCATCCTGATAATTTTCCGTCTGGCTAATTGCTTTTTCAAGCATTACCTCTACAGGTGATTTTGCAACGGGTTTGGGTTTTTCTGTAACGACTTTAGTCTGTGTACAGGAGATCAAAAACAAAATGGTTATTATAATATAAAATTTGTTCATACTATTGCTTTTTTATATCCTCCCAGATTTTGTACCAATTGCCTTGTTGAGGTCTTTCCTTAGGTACTTCCCGGAGCGGTTCGCAGGGCTTTAGGGTATCATAACAGTCTTTGGGGAGGGTTTGGTATAATTGAGTGCCCTTGGTTTTCCAGGCGATCATATCATCGCTGACTTGCTTGATGATTTTACCCGGGTTACCAACGACCAAACTTCTGGGCGGAATTTTAGTTTTTGCTTTTATAAAACACAAAGCCCCCAGGATACTTTCCTCCCCAATTTCCACATCATCCATCACAACGGCATTCATTCCAACCAAAACATTCTTTCCAATTATCGCCCCATGAATAATCGCCCCATGCCCGATATGCGCGGATTCCATCAGGCGAACCGTCACGCCGGGAAACATGTGAATCGTACAATTTTCCTGCACATTGCAGCCATCTTCAATGATGATTTCGCCCCAATCTCCCCGAATGGCCGCTCCCGGACCGATGTAAACATCCTTGCCAATGATGACATTTCCGGTCACTGCAGCGAGTGGATGAATGAAGGCTGTTTCATGAATCACCGGGCGATAGCCTTGGAATTCGTAAATCATGGTTTTATAAAATTACTTAAAACAATGAAGATCAAACATATAGAAAGGATAATGTTCCGGTTTTGGGAAACTTACTTAAACCCTTTCAATAATAGTAGCATAACCCTGGCCAACCCCGATACACATCGTAACGAGTGCATATCTTTTATTTTGTTCATGGAGTTCTATGGCTGCTGTTTGCAGAATCCTGGTGCCGGACATGCCCAGCGGATGACCGATGGCAATAGCTCCACCATTTGGATTCAAGCGGGGATCATTATCTGCTAGTCCCCATTCCCGGACACAGGCCAAGGCCTGCACGGCAAACGCTTCGTTGAGTTCGATGATGTCCATGTCCTCCATTGTCAAGCCTGCTTTCGCCAATGCTTTATTGGACGCACCGACCGGACCGATACCCATGATGCGGGGTTCTACTCCAACTACCGCCGAACTGACGATGCGTGCCATTGGTTTTAAGTTGTATTGTTTAACAGCATCTTCCGAAGCGACCAGCATTGCGGCTGCGCCATCGTTTAGGCCCGAAGCATTTCCCGCCGTGACGCTTCCGCCTTCTTTTTTAAAGGCGGTTCGCAGTTTGGCGAGGGCTTCCATATTCGTACCCGGACGGATAAATTCATCCTGATCAAAAATAATGGGTGGCTTTTTTCTTTGTGGAATTTCTACGGGAATAATCTCCTTGGCCAGGCGACCAGAGGCACGGGCAGCAGCCGCTTTTTCCTGGGACCAACAAGCAAACTTGTCCTGGTCTTCCCTACTGATATTAAATTTTTCGGCAAGGTTTTCGGCGGTGGTTCCCATTCCGTCTGTGCCGTACAATTCGTGCATTTTCTTATTGACAAAACGCCAACCAAAACTGGAATCGTGCATTTGTGCATCCCGTCCGAATGCTTTGGACACTTTGGAAATCACCCAGGGGCCGCGGGTCATGTGTTCCACGCCTCCGGAAATAAATACATCCCCATCACCCGCTTTGATAGCCCGATTGGCCTGAATGACGGAAGACATCCCGGAAGAGCAAAGGCGATTGATGGTCTCGCCGGGGACGGTGAAAGGCAACCCTGCGAGAAGTAAGGCCATACGTGCGACATTGCGGTTGTCCTCTCCGGCCTGGTTAGCGCATCCGAGGATAACATCATCGTAGGCTTCCTTGGGGACGTTTGGGTTTCTTTTGACCAATTCGGCAATGGGAATGGCCGCCAGATCATCTGTACGAATGGGGGAGAGGGTTCCTGTGAATTTGCCAATCGGCGTGCGAATGGCATCTATGATGAAGGCTTCTTTCATGAATTTTTTTCCGGTAAAATTACGGATTGTTTTTGGGAGTTGGGGGATTACCTGATTTTCAAAAACCTTCTTTTAATCCTTCTACTATTCCGCTTAAGAAACTTCCTGTATTTTGCCTCAATGCCAGGGTTTGTATATTCAAATATGTCCATGTCTGGACAATTACATAATTTATATTTAGTAGTCATTTTGCAGAAAAATTCTTTTTTTACATCTGAAACAATTCCTGGAAACACAAATGTTTTTCTTAGAATCCCTTCATATACTATTTTATTTCTGGTATAAAAAAAATAGGGCATCTTATTTCTAGACCATCTAACTTCTTCGAAAAAAAACATTGAATCTTCTTCATATATTTGTACTAATAACCTCGCTGCCTCATTATCTCCCAATCTCGCTAATGCACATAATGCCATGAAGTGAGCGTTCCTTGTCCAATCCTTTATTACTGTTTGTGGAGTGATTTTTTCTTTCTCTAAATAATTTCGCAAAATATTAATATATTTTTTCTTTCCACTATACCCTGCAATAAAAAAGGCATAAGATGTTTCTCTTAAATCATACCATGTAAAAATTTCATCAATCCATTTTATTGCCTCTGGTGTAAAATCTTTTGGTTTTAACTCTGGATATTCATGCTCCATAAAACGGTCTAAGTAATGAAACTCCTTATGATTTGCATAAAACCTTATATAAGCTTCTACAATTTTTTTTCGAGAAGACTCTTTAAATATTAAATTTTTTCTTATGATGCTCCGGCAAAAAGATTCTAACATCAAGTTTGCTTTGTTAGATCCTAAAAACTGGATAATAGTATCTGTTAACTCCTCAGAAAAATTATGAATAATAAGTGTTGAAACCTTATTTCTTTTTTTGATTTTTTCTCTGGAAGATTTGGAGGATTGTAGGGTATCTACTAAATCAAAAAAGATAGAATCTACATTCACCTGTCCCTTACTGGGAATCCAAAGCAACATAACGAATAAAATAATTATATACTTCATTGCTTAGTATTGTTTTTGCTATTTTTTTTGAATAAAAATTAATTTTCAAAAAACCCTTCGTAAGAGATCTCACCTTTATGCTCGTTGAGCCAGGCTTTGTATTTTTTTACAGTTTTTGGAATCCCATAATTCACACTCATTTTCGGACAAGTCATTACTCTGAATTTGGAAAGCATTTTGCACAACAATTCTTTCTCGGCAAAAAGCACTTGTTCTCCATAGATATAGGGTTCAAGTATTTCTTCCCAAACTTTTTCATTTCTAGTATAAAATAACATTTCCATAAAAAAAGTATTATTCGTATGTGTAAAATAGTAAGGATCATATTTGTAAGCTTCAATTAGTACTTCAGCTGCCCCAAGACTTCCCAATCTTGCCAACGCACAATAAGCTGTTAAATAGGCGTATGCATTATTTGGATCCCTTTTATCAACTAATTTATCAGGAGAAGCCTTTTGCAGGTCTAATGTCCGCCAAATTAATGGAATGAATTTTTTGTTCCCACTAAAGCCCGCTAAAATATAAGTCGGCATGGCTCTTTTACGATTGTCTAAAGACCAAAGTTTATTTATCATTAAAAGAGACTCAGGAGAAAAATCCTCCGCCTTAAAGTCAATATCATAATGAGTTATTAAATTATGGATACTATAGTATCCTCCGCCACCAAAATAAAGACTGACATACCAATCTAAAACCTTTTGTCTTGCCCAGGAACGCTCATCTTTTTCTATAGTTCTTTTTAAAATGTAATCTATATAAGTACGAGCTTGTGATGATTGCGTTTGTTCATATAATACTATCGAAGTATCTATTAAGGAATCTGGAAAATCTGCGGATAAGGTATCATATGCTTTATGCCATTTAAATACTTTCTGTTTTTTTGAAATAGAAGAATGCAAGGTATCTATCAAATCAAAAAATACTGAATCAATATTGACCTGAGCTTTGATAGAAAACTGACACATAAAACACACAAAAACAATAATATATTTTTTTAGCATTACTATTAATATTTTTTAAATCTTATTTTTCGTTTGTTCTTTTTATACCATTTATTTAGCTTCTCTTTTGCATCCGGGGCACGGCACATGATAGAATCTGGGTAAGAAGGAAGGCCATATTTTTTCATGTTCCGTTTCATTCCTCTATACCAATAAGATGGAGAATTAATAAAATCTTTTATAAGTTCTTTTAATATTCTACTGCTTCTTGTATAAAATAAATAATCATAAAATTCTGAAATACCGAACAAAGGTGCAGATTTGCCAAAAAAGTCTGGATTTACTCTAAAAGTTTTTATTAAAAATTTTGATGCCTTTTTATCTCCTAATCGGGATAAGGCACAATAGGCTGGCAAATAGGTGCCAGACTTTTCATGAGCATATATCATCTTAGTGGTTACACTATCCCTCTGAATATATTCTCTAATTATTGGGATAAACTTTTTATTCCCACTATATCCCGCCATAAAAAATACTGGAGATAACACAGTACCCTCTTTAGTCAATAAGTTATAGATTATTTCATTTGATTCTTTAGAAAAATCTTTAGGAGTCAAATCAGAATAACCTGAACGATATTTACCGATGACGAATTTATATAAAAACCTCTCATCTGGATTTTGTTGAAACATGGTTAATGTCTCTTCTAAAGCTCGTTTCCGAAACATTCCTTTATCCCTTCCTTGCATCACCCTTACAATTAATCTCCAATAAAACTCATATCTATAATTAGTTTTTGGATCTCTAAAAATGGCAAACAAAGTATCTGTGAGATGTTCAGGGAAGTTAGGTGCAATTTCATCATATACTTTATGAAAGTCATAAGATTTTATTTTACCCTGCGAAGAGGAATTAGATTTTACCACAGCATAAAATAAGGAATCTACATTCACCTGTCCTATAGCAGAAACCCAGAATATTAAAATAAATAAAATAGTATAGATTATTTTCATTATACCTTATTTTGACTTTAGGTATTCTATAAAGTTAATTATAGTAAGCAGCAAATCAAATTATAAGGCAGAAAAATATATATAACAATATATCTTAATACATAAAGAAGTGTGTTAATTTCCTCCTCACACCTCCCAAACTTCCCCCGTTCGAAAAACCGTCCCCTTAAATAAGGCCACAATTTTATCTTCCTGATTGCGGACAGTTACTTTGTAAATGCCGAGTTTTTTAGAAAGGTTTTCTTCAATGGCCGTAGCGGTAATCACATCACCGGGCTTTAGCGGGCGGGTGTGGGAAATGGAGGTCTCGATGGAGACGGCATGAATGCCCCGACTGTTGGAAGCAAAGGCAAATGCACTATCTGCAAAGGAAAAGGAAACCCCGCCGTGAGCGATGTCAAAACCATTGGTCATCTCCGGGCGGATGGTCATTCGGATAACGGAGTACCCTGCGTCTTCCTCCAGTCGCTCAATACCGAGCCACTGACTAAAGTCGTCTTTGGCCATCATTGCATCTATTATTTTAGTCGCTTTTTCTTTGGGAGTCATTTTGCCATTTTATATATGTATGCTTTTAAATCCTCCATTTGTTGAGGACTCATTCGCTCCTTGGTGTAGTTGGGCATGTAGGCACGTTTGCCAGCGATAGGGTAGGTTCCCTTCCGAGAAACATGATATATTTTATCAATATTATTTTTTAAATATCGAAAAGTGGACATGGCGTGATCCAGTTCAAAAAAAGAATAGCGTTGATTCTCATGACAGTGCATACAACCTAAATCATATACTTCTTTTCCTGATTTTATGTCCCCTTCGTAGTTTTCAATTTTATGATTGTCCAAAAACGTAGCAGGGGATGCTTGCGCATATTCATTTTTTATCCATTGGATTAATTTATCTTTATCTGGGTTTCCATTTAAGGCACTTTGCAGTTTTTCCATGCCTTCTTCTCCGAGGTTGAGATCTTCTAATTTTAACTCCAACGTCCAGAAGTAGGCGAGGACAGATTCCATCTCCCAGTCCTTCAATGGCCGACCAGAAGAACAATATACGGCACAAACCTGAATCGCCTCCCGCATATCTTTGTAGGCTTCCGTCACCAATCCCTGGTATTTTTTCTGGTAATCACCATTGTAAAATGTCTCCCGATTGACGATGCCATGAAAAGTCGTTCCCTGCAAAAAAGGAATATTTTTATCTTTTGCATACATTAGCCGCGCTTCCGGATCGTCAATGAGTTTTAAATTAAAATCTTCCTGAACCGTATTATGACAAGAGGTACAAACAAAGTGCTTACTCTGCTTGCCTAGTTTAAGTTTGCTCTCCGGATTGGCGAAGCCGGTTTCCACGATGGCTTTTCCTTTTTCTGCGGATACGCCTTTAACGGATTCATTGACGGTATGGTTGGGCATAGGCTCACCAAGTTGTGTCAATACTTCCCGAACGGGTGTTTGTCCTGTAATATTTATTTTTTTATTATAAATAAAATCACTGTTTATAAACAGCGATCCTATTAAAACTAACAGACATGAATATCGCAGCATATTTTCTTTTTCTATAAAATTAAACATTCTACTCTAAAACAAAAAAGCCGAACCTCAAATGAGATCCGACTTTTAATTATTTTTATATAAAATATATTACAATTCTTTCCTAAGGCGGGCAACGGGAATGCTCAATTGCTCTCGATATTTAGCAACTGTTCTTCTTGCAATATTGTAGCCTTTCTCCCGAAGGATATTTTTCAGTTTTTCATCCGAGAAAGGTTTCTTTTTATTTTCCCCTTCGATCATTTCTGTCAAAATCTTCTTCACTTCAAGGGTAGAAACTTCCTCTCCGGATGCCGTTTGCAAGGACTCGGAGAAAAACTCTTTCAATCGCTTGGTGCCAAACTCGGTCAATACATATTTACTATTCGCGACGCGCGAAACGGTGGAAATATCCAGTCCGGTAATTTCTGCAATGTCCTTGAGAATCATCGGACGCAGTTTTTTCTGGTCGCCGGTCAGGAAGAAATCATATTGATACTGTAAAATAGAATACATGGTCTTGTACATGGTCTGCTGTCGCTGAACGATAGCATCAATAAACCACTTGGCAGAATCAATTTTCTGCTTGATAAACATCACGGCTTCTTTTTCCGTGCGGGTGCGCTTCGTGCCTTTTCCGGCATCGTAGGTGCGCAACATATCTTTATAATGATCACTGATTCGGAGGTCAGGCGCATTTCTGGTATTTAAAGTCAGATCGAGTTCGCCCTCGCGATTAGTGATAATAAAATCCGGAACGATATATTGAATGACTCTTTGGCCGGAAGAAAATCCACTACCTGGCTTGGGGTTCAGTTTTAAAATTTCTTCAATGGTATCTTTGAGTTCCTCTGAAGTTATACCCAAATGCTTTTGTAATTTCTGATAGTGTTTTTTAGAAAATTCATCGAAGTAGCGTTCCAGAATGGTTCTTGCCATCTCGAGGTATTTTTTTTCTGATTCGTACTCCTCGAATTCCAGTTTTCGCTCAATTTGAATCAGCAAACACTCTTGCAAAGTTCTGGCTCCTGTTCCGGGCGGATCAAATAACTGAACTTTTTTTAATATATCTAAAATTTCTTCTTCTTGAGCCATGACATTTTGAGAAAAGGCCAAATCATCCACGATGGAATAAGTTTCTCTTCTCAAATAACCATCATCATCTATGCTTCCGATGAGTTGCAAAGCAATTTTTTCTTCTCTTTCATCCCGAAGATTCAGGAGGCCGAGTTGTCGCTCAAGGTGATCCCGAAAAGTGGTTTCCACTGCAATGGGAATGGTCTTTTCTTCATCATCAGCGGAATAATTATTCGCTTTGAGTTTATAATTAGCGACATCATCTTCCAAATAATCGGAAAGATATTCATCCAATTCAAATTCATCCTTAGCTTCCGGCTCTTCGCGTTCCACTTCAGTTTCATTCTCTCCGTCACCGGAGGATTCACCAAAATTATCAGTTTCGGAAATCAATTCATCAGATTCTTCTTCCCCTTCTTCCAAAGCGGGATTAGCTTCCAATTCTTCTTTGATACGCTGATCCAGCGTAGCGGTTGGAATTTGCAACAGCTTCATGAGCTGTATCTGCTGGGGGGACAGTTTTTGTAACTGCTTTTGTGACAGATTTTGTTTTAACATGACACGTAAATTTTAGGAGGTTTAAAAAACCAGGGCAAATTGGTTTCTGTACACCCGCCAAATTATGAGGTTTAATAATTTTAGTTATCCTTAAAAATGCCAAAATGTGACATTCAAAGAAGGGTTTCAATTTGGCTCCTTGGGGTAATTTCCGTGGAGAGATCGCCTCCCTCTAACAAAAATCATACCGAAAGTTACAGTTTTTATTTTTGATTCGCAAGTAAAATGCTTTTTTGCGACAGTTTTTTTATCATTTTACCCTGATTTTCCCCTAAAATCTTTTTTATTTTAAAATAGGGAGGAGCACTTTCCAGACATTCTCCGCTACAATTTTATACCCTTCTGCTGTTGGATGAATCCCATCTGCAAGGTTTAGTTTTGGATCACCAGCCACACCGTCCAGCAAAAAAGGAATCAAAACAGCGTTTTCTGTTTGAGCCACTGTTTTAAAAATATTTCTAAACTCGCTCGTAAATTTTTTACCCATATTAGGTGGAGCTTCCATTCCAGCCAATACTAACTGACAATTTGGGTAAGTTGCTTTGACCTTTTTAAGGATATTCCGAAGATTTTGCTCGGACTTAGCCGGATCAATTCCTCGTAATCCATCATTTCCACCCAATTCTAATACAAAGACATCAACGGGTTGTTTTAAAATCCAATCCACCCGGGTCAATCCACCTGCTGTTGTTTCACCACTCAGCCCGGCATTGATGACTTTATAATTCAAATCCTTTTCTTTTAACTTTTGTTCAATTAATGCTGGGTATCCCTGTTCCTTTTCCAAACCATAGGCGGCCGTCAGGCTATTTCCAAAAAACAGAATCGTTTTGGCCTGGTCTTTTGCTTTTGGTTGAACATCGGTTTTGGCTTCCGCCTGGGTTTTGGAATTTTCTGGTTGTTTAGAATCGGGTGCATTGGAGCAGCTCCATAAAACAGATATTAAAACAATTAAAAATGTATATTTATTCATTATAATGTAATTATTTGTACTTTATTCTTATTTTATTTAAACCCTTTAATAAGGTGAAAGGTTATACCTTTAGAAAACAAATAATGGTTAAAAATAATATTTATCAAATGTCAGCAATCTTAAAGGTATCGAATCTTTCTAAAATATATGGAACGGGCGAACGGGAATTAAAAGTACTGGATAATATCAATTTTGAAATTGAAGCCGGAAGTACTTTTGCTATCGTTGGACCATCCGGTAGTGGCAAAACAACTTTGCTGGGTTTATGCGCCGGATTGGATCGGGCAAGTTCCGGCTCGGTCGAGCTTAATAAAATTGCTTTGGATAATCTTAACGAAGATGAACGCTCCGCAGTTCGGAATCAACATGTCGGATTTGTGTTCCAAAGTTTTCAGTTAATTCCTACTTTGACAGCTTTAGAAAATGTCATGGTTCCGCTTGAACTCAGAGGCGAAAAAAATATTCGTCAAAAATGTATAGAATTATTGGAACGCGTTGGATTAAAAGAACGTCTGGATCATTATCCAGCTCAGCTTTCTGGAGGAGAACAACAGCGGGTGGCCTTCGCCAGAGCGTTTTCCAATTCGCCAAAAATTTTATTTGCGGATGAACCTACAGGAAATCTGGATGAAGATACCAGCCAAAAAATTGAGTCCTTACTTTTTGAACTCAATAAGGAATTGGGGACAACTTTAGTGTTGGTTACGCACGATTTGGATTTGGCAAAACGCACCCAGCGCATTTTACAACTAAGAGGCGGAAAGATTTATTCCAATGAGAAAACAGGTGTTTTGATGCATTAAAACCAAATGCGTTTAAACCCGGAAAATCCTTTTTAAACATTATAAAAATACCATGCCTTTAAAAGGTTGTTTTTCAATAGGTTTAAAAAATTGCTCATCAACAGGAATTGTTTATAACCTCGTTAGGAAGTTCACTTTTATAAACACTTACTAAGAATTAGCTGTTTTATTATATTAAGAAAATAGATTTTGAGAGGATTTTGTGTAAAACTGCCTACAATTTCCACAAAGAAAATGACTTGTTATTTTTCCAGATGCAAAAAGTTTTCCTGTGTAAATTTTTTGGACTATTTGTTTAGAAGTAAACTAAAATACTGATAATGAAGAGATAGGAATGTTGACTAACTGTTGGGAAAGTTGTTTAAAATCTTAACTCTGAATTTTTATAGAAAAAGGAAGAAATATTTTCCCCAAATTCACATCACTAATGATGAAGGATTTTTTTTAAAAATTTAAAATTTCATATAAATAATAATATAGGAATAAAAAGTGCGTAAACAAAAACGTGCAGGAAAACCAAAAGAACATCTTATATGGGAGAAAATGCAAATACTGTTCCAAAGCCATTTAGAATTTCCAGTGCAGTAAAAATCTGGCTGGTCATTGGGATTATCATGCTGTTCTTTCAGATTTTCATTGGAGGTGTAACGCGCCTGACGGGTTCAGGGCTTTCTATCACTAAGTGGGAAATTGTCACCGGGACCTTACCACCGCTCAATGAAGGTCAGTGGAATATCGAATTTGATAAATACAAGGTCACGCCGCAGTATCAACAAATCAATGCAGGGATGTCCTTGTCGGAATTTAAGTTTATTTACTTCTGGGAGTATTTCCATCGATTGTGGGCGCGGAGTATGGGTTTTGTGTTCCTGATTCCCTTTCTCTTTTTCTGGCGCCGGAAAATGATTCCTGGGTGGCTGATGAGGGATTTGGGAATTGTCGTTTTTCTGGCCGCTATTGTAGCCGCTTTTGGTTGGATTATGGTAGCCAGTGGTTTGGTCAATCGGCCCTGGGTGAGTGCGTATAAACTAACCTTGCATTTATCCCTGGCCCTGGTCGTTTATGGTTATCTCTTTTGGACGACTTTAAAAGCCTTTTTTGGACGTTCGATCTTTTTCCACAATTCGCGTTTAAAAGTGTGGATTACCAGCATTTTGATGATATTGGCTCTACAGATCGTACTGGGTGGTTTGATGTCTGGATTGAGAGCTGGATTGTTCTATCCTACCTTCCCGGATATGCATGGGGAAGTTGTCCCTTCTGTCATCTTTGACGGTAGTCAGTGGAATGTGGAAAACATTGTGGAATACGAAAAAAGCCCTTTTATGCCTGCGATTATTCAATTTCTGCATCGCGGAACGGCTTACTTGCTGACAATCATGGTTTTATACTTTGTTTTTCTCTCGTATAAATATTCTATTCCACCCCGATTTAAACGCAGTTTAACCCTGTTGGTAACTTTGTTAGTAATACAAGTTGGGCTTGGAATTTTTACGCTGATTAACTGTCAGGGAAGTATTCCTGTCGCGCTTGGTGTAGCACATCAGGCGTTCGCAGTGTTCTTGCTATCTGCTGTTTTATACGTGCATTTTCAAGTCAAAAAATCGCTAAACTAACAGGTGTGGAAAACTATGTGGAAAAACGAGTTTTTATTCGTATCGAAGGGATTCAATAGGGTCAAGGCGAGCGGCTTTAAGTGCCGGATATAACCCGGAAACAATCCCTATAAAAAAGCAAAGTGTTATGCCTAAAATCATCCATACCCAGGGGATGATAAAACTGCCTCCTGTGATGAAACTCACAAAGTTACCCATAATTAATCCCATGATAATCCCTAGTAACCCACCAAGCTGACAAATTACAACAGCCTCTGTTAAAAACTGGATGAGGACATTTTGACGGGAAGCTCCCAGGGATTTTCGGATACCGATTTCCCGGGTTCGTTCTGTTACTGAAACCAGCATTATATTCATCAAACCAATAGCGGCACCAAACAAAGTTATCAATGCAATAAAAATAGTAGCCAATCGAATTTGTCGAGTGCTGTCTGAAAGGATGCTAACCAGGCTATCGCTTTTAATAATTTCAAAATCATCATCTTCGCTTAGTCGCAATTTCCTTACGCCTCGAAATGTTCCGGTTGCTTCCGAAACAGCCGTTTCCATATTGGCAGCTTGATTGACATTGACGGCGAGGCTGTACGTGCCCAGCGTAGAGCCAAAATATCGCCTCGCTGTGATGATTGGAATAAGTACCAGGCGATCACTGGCAGAATTAAAACCCGAACCTTTAGATTCTAATACACCGATCACTTTATATTTTACACTTCCTATAGAAATGAGTTTATCTACGGCATTGCGTTTTTTATTATTAAAAACTTTTTTGATAATATCCTTTCCAATAATCGCAACGTTCCGACCATTTTCTACTTCCGTAGGAGAAAAATTTCGACCTAAATCAATATCGTAACCAGCGATACTTAGATAGTTTTCATCCACACCCTGTATCCTGACATTTGGATTGGTTTTTTCTGTTTGATATTTAATGGTTGCATCGCGGGTGACTAATGTGCTGACGGAGGGATTAGCTGGATATTGATAGCGATCCTTAAATTGCATGGCTTGTTCAAAGCTGATTTCCGGCCCTTTTTTAGGTCGTTTTCCCCGGTGGCTACCCCGGATGCCATCTCCCTTCCGAACGATATTAAAGGTATTGGCTCCCATGATAGAAAAATTATCGCTAAGAGAACCCATGATGCTGTCCAGAGCAGTCAGGATACCTACCAATGCCATGATTCCAATACCAATGACGCACATCGTCAGGATGCTGCGGAGGAGATTGGAGCGAACTCCTCTCAATGCGATTCTTATATTTTCACCATAATTCATTTGGTATTGCGATGTTACAAAATTTTAAGAGAATTTGATTTCTTTTTCGATTAAAGTCCTTGATTTTGGGATTGAAAAACCGCTACCTTTGCCTTTTAATTTAAATTTTTATATGACTCGATTAAGTGTAAATATTAATAAAATTGCCACTCTTAGAAATGCACGTGGTATGAATCTGCCGAACCTCGTTCAGGTTGCGAAAGATTGCGAAGCTTTTGGAGCCGAAGGAATTACAGTTCATCCCAGACCGGACCAACGCCATATTCGCTATACAGACGTGCCGGAGGTGAAAGCGATTGTAACAACGGAATACAATATCGAAGGAAATCCCATTCCTGCTTTTGTAGAATTGGTCTTAAAAAATAAGCCGGATCAGGTAACACTGGTTCCGGACGATGAAGATCAACTTACCTCTAATCATGGTTGGGATACGATAAAACACGCTACTTTTTTGAAAGAAGTGATTAGTGAATTTAAAAATGCCGGTATCCGCACTTCGCTTTTTGTCGATCCAGATCCAAAGATGGTTGAAGGAGCGAAAGCGGTTGGTTCAGATAGAATTGAATTATATACGTATGATTATGCGCATCACTTTGAAGCGGATCGGGAAGCAGCTATTCTTCCTTTTAGAAATGCGGCAGACGAAGCCCATAAAATAGGGATTGGTATAAATGCCGGGCATGATTTGAATTTATTTAATTTAAAATATTTTCAAGATAATATTCCGGGTTTGCTGGAAGTTTCTATTGGACATGCTTTGATTTCGGATGCCTTGTATTTTGGGTTACAAACGACGATTCAAATGTATTTGCGACAATTAAAATAAAACTTAATGTATAGAATTTTTATTGGTATAATTTTCGTTGCCTTGTTTGCTAGTGCTTGTAAAACACCGGGAGCAGCAGGAAACCTGAAAAGGAAATCGGCTAAAAATCTGGTGAAGGAAATGAAATCGGGGCATCTTGAGGTAGACTGGTATGCAGCCAAGGCGCGAATCAATTATGATGACGGAGCCAATAGCATTGGATTTTCGGGGAATATTCGGATGAAAAAAGATGCTTTTATCTGGATGAATGCGACTAAGTTTGGCTTTGAAGCAGCACGGATTTTGATACGACCGGATTCTATTTTTGTTTTAAATCGATTGGAACGAACTTATATAGCGAATAGTTTAGAATATATTGAAAAACAATATCAGGTTCCCGCAGATTTTACAGTAATCCAACACATCTTGTTGGGAAACCCTGTACTTTACAAGGATAAAAAATGGAAAGCCAGTCAGGAAGAAGACCGTTATCGGTTAGATGCAGTAGATGATAGTTATAAAAATACATATTGGTTAGATGGAGATTTGTTGTTGAAAAAAATGAGACTCAATCAAATTGTTCAAGACCAACTCGTAGAACTGGCTTATGGTGATTATCAAAAAACAGAAGATAAATTGCTCCCCGAATCTGTTTTTATTCAAGCAACCGGACCCCAAAAAGAAATATATGATATAAAAATTAATTATACGAAAATTGTGTTGAATGAAGTGCAGAAAACCCCCTTTGAAATTCCGAAAGGCTATTCCAAAATGGATTAAAATAGTATTTATTTTTATCCTTACCTTTTCTATGTTTCCATTGGAGGCTCAGAAAAGTAAAACCCAACTGGAAGAAGATCGGAATCGACTCAAACGTCAGGTAAGGAATCTGGAAGGAATGTTCAAGGAGACCAGCCAGAAAAAACTGGCTACTTACGACCGCTTTGTCACCATGAAAAAGCAGGCGGAGACGCGAGAGGAATTGATCAATGTCATCGAGGAAGAATTATCTATGGCGGATGAGCGCATCACCCGAACAGAGGAAATGATCGCGGCACTGGAAGTCGATATCGAAGAATTGAAAGTGAATTACGCCTCCATGATGCGCTATGCCCTTCGCCAAAAACTTACTTCTAATCCTTTACTTTTTATGCTATCTGCTTCAGATTTTAATGAAGCTTTTCAGCGTTGGCAGTTTTTAAGACAGTATGATCAGCATCGTCATAAGCAAGCTGGGTTGATACAAAGAACAGCAGAATCTCTCAAGCGAAAACAAACGCAACTCATTGAACGAAAACAGGAAAAAGAAAACTTACTGCAATCTGAAATCGAACAAAAAGATCTGCACGCTCGCGAAATGATCGAAGTAAAAAAACTAATAGGACAACTCAAATCTCAGGAGAATCGCCTTAGAACAAATATTGATATAAAAAACAGAGATAAAGAAAAACTAAATAACTTAATTACGGATGTGATCCGTTCTAATATGAAAAATGATCGGGCGCAAGGAAGAAAACAAACGCCCAGACCTTCCAGCCCATCTGTTACTACTCCAAGATCAGCTCCAAAAGCGGAGATTGAAATTGGAACCAGCTTTCAACAGAATCGAGGCAAATTGCCCTGGCCCGTAGACAATGGATTTATCTCCGGGAGATTTGGAAAACAATCACATCCAACCATCAAGCGGTTGGAAATTATTAATAATGGTATTGATATTCGCACCCGAAAGGGCAGCGAGGTTAGAGCTGTTTTTGAGGGGAAAGTGAAAAGTGTTTCCTTTATTCCGGAATACCAAAATGTCGTAATTATTCAACATGGAAAATACTATACGACTTATTCACATTTAAGAAATGTATCTGTTAATACAGGGGACCATGTAAAAGCGATGCAAAGCATTGGTTCTGTTTATACCGATGAAAATAAAAATACCTCCGAGATTCACTTCGAACTGTGGTACAGTAAGCGACGGTTAAATCCTAAAGATTGGATTAAAAAATATAATAATTAATGTAATTTACAATTTCTCTTTTAAATATTGTCCTGTGAAAGAGGTTTTGCATTTGGCTACTTTTTCAGGCGTTCCTTCGCAAACTAACTTTCCGCCTTCCTTTCCTCCGCCGGGTCCGAGGTCGATCACCCAATCGGCAGATTTGATGACTTCCATATTGTGTTCTACTACCAGAACGGTATGACCTTTTTCTACCAGAGCATTTAGAGCATCCAGTAATTTTTGAATATCGTGAAAATGCAAACCCGTTGTTGGTTCATCAAAAATGAAAAATATTTTCTCCGTGACTTTTTCTTTATTTAAAAAAGAAGCGAGTTTGACCCGTTGTGCTTCACCGCCGGATAGCGTACTGGAAGACTGACCGAGTTTTACATATCCCAATCCCACATCGTTGAGTGGTTTTATTTTTCTTACAATATCTTTTTCATCTTTAAAAAATTCTAATGCTTCCTCAATGCTCATGTTTAAAATATCGAATATATTTTTTTCTCTGTATTCAATATCCAGCACTTCCTGACGGAATCGCTTTCCACTGCATTCCTCACACTCCAAACGCACGTCTGCCAGGAACTGCATTTCCACTACAATTGCTCCGTCGCCCTTACAGGTTTCACAACGTCCCCCTTCTACATTAAAAGAAAAATGCTTGGGTTTGAATCCGCGAATACGGGAGAGTTGATGATCGGAAAACAACTTTCGAATGGCATCATAAGCCTTGACATAAGTCACCGGATTGGAACGGGATGACTTGCCAATGGGATTTTGATTTATCATTTCCACCTGGGTGATTTGAGATAGATCTCCAGTGAGTTCCTTGAAATCTCCGGCAGGCTTTGGCAGGTGTTCTCCCACTTGTTTTTTCAGAGCAGGATATAAAATATGCTTCACCAAAGTCGTCTTTCCCGAACCGGAAACGCCCGTCACCACCGTCAGTGTATTCAGTGGAAAAGTGGCATCCACATCTTGAAGATTGTGTTGAATGGCTCCTCTTACATAAATAGCATTCGTATATTTTCTTCTGTGTTTTGGTAATTCGATACCCATTCGTCCGCTCATGTAATTGGCAGTCAGGCTATCCTTGGCTTCCTTGTGAATGCGCTGGTAAGCTCCGGCAAAAACTACTTCACCGCCGTGAATGCCTGCGGCTGGTCCCATGTCCACGAGGTAATCCGCATTTTTTATAATGTCCTCCTCATGCTCTACGACGACGACGGTGTTGCCCAAATCCCGTAGCGATTTTAATACTTCCACCAGGCGATTGGTATCTCTTGGATGCAATCCGACGCTGGGTTCGTCCAGGATGTACATAGAACTGGTAAGGTTGCTTCCAAGCGTTCGGGTAAGGTTGATGCGCTGCGTTTCGCCTCCGCTGAGTGTGCTGGAAATCCGGTTCATAGTCAAATAACCCAATCCGACTTTGACCATAAATTCTAAACGGTTGGTGATTTCTAATATTAATCTTTTTGCTATTGCAAAATCATATTCTTCTAATTTTAATTCATTAAAAAACAATAACAATTCATCAATAGGCAGATCTACGAGTTCCATGATATTGCGATTAGCAATTTTTACATAGCTGGCCTCCGTTCGCAATCGGCCACCATTACACTCCGGACAGGTCGTTCTTCCCCGGTAGCGAGCAAGCATAACCCGATTTTGAATTTTATATGTTTTGGCTTCTAATTCATTAAAAAACGAATCAATTCCCTTTAATCCTTTCGCGCCTTGCCAAAGCAATTCCTTTTCTTTTTTCTTCAAATCTTTGTAAGCCCGATGCACCGGGAAATCTACTTTATGAGCATTGGCAATGAAGCGATCTTTCCAGCGACCCAGCTTTTCTCCTCGCCAGCAAACGATGGCTCCTTCGTAAACGGACAAGGTTTTATTCGGCACAACTTTGTTTTCGTCGATGCCCATGACTTTTCCATAGCCCTCACATTTTCTACACGCACCGTAGGGATTATTATAATTAAAAAGATGTTGTGAAGGTTCAGGAAACTCTATTCCATCCAATTCAAAACGATTATTAAATAATGTTTCTTTTTTATCTATTTCTACGAGACATTCTCCCTCAACTTCAAAGAAAGCGGTTTGGGCAGAATCAGCAATGCGCTTTTTATTTTCCTCATCTTCATGTTTTACGACAAAGCGATCAATTAGTATTTTAAGTTGATGTATATTTTTAGAATTTATTTTCTTTAGAATTTTTGATTCTAAAAACTCCTCTATGCGGATCATTTCTCCCTTGTGTGATAAGCGGGTATATCCTTTTTGTAATAATAATTTTAATTCATCTTCGATGCTTCTGCCCCGCTGCGGAAAAGGAATAAATAATTGCACTTTGGTATCTTCGGGATGCTCGTGGATGAAATTGACCACATCTGAAACTTCATGCTTTTGAACCAGCTCTCCGGAAACGGGTGAGTAAGTTTTACCGACACGAGCATATAATAATCTTAAATAATCATATATTTCTGTTAGCGAACCAACAGTGGATCGGGAATTTCTTGTGCTCACTTTTTGTTCAATGGCAATCGCCGGACAAATTCCTTTGATATAATCCACATCCGGTTTTTTCATCCGCATCAAAAACTGCCGCGCGTAGGAAGACAGACTCTCGACATATCTCCGTTGCCCTTCCGCATATAAAGTATCTATGGTAATTGAAGATTTGCCAGAACCGGAAACTCCAGTCACAACAACTAATTGGTTATAAGGAATATTTAAATCTATATTTTTTAAATTATTAGAACGCGCTCCCTTGATGAAGATGCCTTTGTTTTTTTCTGATATACTTTTTTTTCTACTGCTGCGTTTTGTTGTCGCCATTAAAATTATTTTTTATATAAAAAATAATTTGTCATTTCGACGATAGGAGAAATCTTCTCTATGAAATAGAGAACTGTTTCTTAGGAGATCTCCATATGGGAAAGCGGAGTCCAGTTCTTCGCTTCGTAGAGAAGATCTCTCACTATGTTCGAGATGACAAACTATTGCATGTTTTATTATTTTAATATTGTTTTGATGGATATTTTAAAAAAAAGCAATCCTTCGTTATAGAAAAATTTCTCTCTTTACTTTAAATGACAAATTTTATTTTACCCAAAAAGTCATCCTCCCTACAAAAACAGCTTTTTCCGTTGTTTTTAATAACACCCTATTAACGGATTGCGTTAATCTTTTGTTAAAAACCTTTTAAAACTGTTATTCCACCCAAAAATCGCACATTTTTGATTAAACATTAAAGAACACAAGGTATTAACTTTCTCAATTTTCTAACATAAATCAGAATATATAAGCGGTAAACTCTACACGATTTTTGTCAATTTTTTACAAGTAAAATCTGAACAGTTATGCATAGAACGCAGTTGAAACCGCTTAGCGATCGGGAACTTATTAATTGTTACCTCGGGGGTGAAGAAAAAGCATTCGAGGAATTACTAAGCCGACACAAAGACAAGGTGTACACCTCTATTTATCTCTTTGTAAAAGACCAGGCACTCGCCGAGGATATTTTTCAGGAGGTTTTTATTAAAATCATAGATACCCTGCGCAAGGGTAAATACAATCACGAAGGCAAGTTTGTTCAGTGGGCGATGCGGATTGCTTATAATATGTGTGTGGATCACTTCCGCCGCAGCAAACGCAAACCGACCGTTTCACCCACAGAAACTTTCGATATATTTAGCGTCCTCAGTACATCCGAAGACAATGCAGAGACGACTATTATGAAAAGTCAGACGCACGCTCGTATCCGGAAGTTGGTGGATATGCTCCCCCCGGAACAACGCGAAGTTGTTATCCTCCGACACTATGCCGATTTGAGTTTTAAAGAAATAGCTGCCCTGACCAGAGTGAGCATTAACACCGCACTCGGTCGGATGCGCTACGCCCTGATCAATATCCGAAAACTGATAGCAGAAAAGGAAATTTCGCTTCAGTAATTCGGTTAATGTGACTTAAGTTTTGGTTAAATGAAAATAGAATGCCGCTCCTTATTGGGGTGGCATTTTTTTATTTTTAGAATCTATATCCTACGCCCAACCCTAAACCCAAAATAGAAATAGGTTCTAGTTTGAAGGAAAAAGTTCCGTTTGAAAATCGAATAGCAATATCCCTTCTTCTATCAATGTGATAGTAAGTGATTAAAAATTTAAAAATAAAATTTTTTGCAACGTAATTACCCGTTGTTTGAAGTCTGAAAC
>JAHDCK010000435.1 GCA_020629915.1 Saprospiraceae bacterium | reverse complement strand
AATGGAATTGAGTTCAAAACTAAAGTCCGGGACGCTTTATAAAATTGTAGAAAATAAAAAATAATTATTTATAAAAAACAAATCAATCAGGTTGAGTTCAAAAGAAACTCAACCTGATTGATTTATTTAAAACGCTTCAAATCATTCACGTCAAAAGTCCATTCCGGCGTCAGTAATTCCGTTCCAAATTTTACCGGATACCAGGGGCTCATTTTTGGATCATTCAGGTTTTTTAATATATGAATATCTTGCGCAGGCATATAACTCTGTGCGATCATAAACACCTCCTCTCCTTCTTCGTTTTTAGCCATGTCTACCACCAAAACCGCATGACCTGGAAATCCTCCCTGAATAAAGACATCTCCAATTTGAATATTATCAATATGAATTCTATTCATTTCTTTGCTAAGGGACGCTGTTCCTGCATAATTAAAAATACTATTCATATAATTTTTAAAATTATTATAGGAATTATCCCTGCTACCCGAAGCAGAAGAAAAGGAAACGCTATTCCCCCGAACACTGGGTTTCCGACCTTGGCTCCAATCTGAAAAGGCGACCTTGTGACCGCTGGTATAATTAAAGTGAATTTTATTATATTCTTTTTTACTATAATGATATTCCGCTTTCAGGCGCATAATGGCATCGGCACACTGCTGCAAATCTCTTTCCCCCACATCAATATCAATCACTCCGGCATGGATATTTTGATTGGGTTTTTTAGAGCCATTATGGTAGTAAACCGTCCCCTTCCCTTCCTTTAAGGGAAGATGCCGAAGCCATTGTCCGAAGCTGCCCTCCATGACTTTGCTTCGCTTGTAACCTCGCGGCGGCTTCAGTCGATTGACAACAGACTGATCTGATGAGTTGTCTTTTTTCCATGGATATACAACATTGTCCGGGCTTTTCTGAGAAACCCAGTTGGCAGGTTTTAGGGGTTCTTCAATATGGCTTTGGGTTCGGGTTTTCGTTTTGGTTTCCATAGTTGAAACCGGCGTTGACTCCTCAGGGTTTTCTGTGGGATTGGGAGTGGGATCGGATGCACAACCTGATATAATAAAAATTAAGACAAAAAGGATTCTGTTCATTTTCAATTTTGTTTAAATTTACCATTACAAGAGAAATAATTTAAACATGAAAATAAATAAAATTATTATATACATTGGGTTATTCTGTATTTTTTTTGCAATAATTTTTTGCAACTCAGATACCCGTAAAAATATAACGACTTATGAAGAAGGTATATTTTTAAACCTCCACGATACTGTAGATTATGTGGGTATGGCTACTTGTCAATCCTGCCATAAAAATATACATGATTCGTATATTCATACAGGTATGGGTCTGTCCTTTGATAAAGCCACCAAGGAAAAAAGCTCGGCCATGTATGGCAAGCATCAGGTCGTTTACGATAAACATAATGATTTTTATTATAAACCTTTCTTCAAGGATTCTACTTTATATATAAAAGAGTATCGCCTTGAGAATGGAGACACAACGCATAAACGTACAGAAAAAATAAGCTATATCATTGGTTCGGGACAGCATACAAATTCACATTTAATTGATATAAATGGTTATTTATATCAGGCTCCAATAACCTTTTATACCCAGAAGGGAATTTGGGATATGGCACCCGGTTATGAAGATGGAGGCAATCAGCGATTTAACCGGCATATCGGTGCCCAGTGCATTACTTGTCACAATCATTTACCAGATCAAGTTGAAGGCTCAAAAAACAAATATGATTTTGTTCCGAGTGGAATCGAGTGCGAACGGTGTCATGGCCCGGGGGAATTACACGTTAAAGAAAAGCTAGCGGGGAATATAATTGACACTTCCTTATATATTGATCCTACCATTGTCAACCCCGTTCACTTGCCCGTGGATTTGCAGTTGGATATTTGTCAGCGATGTCATTTGCAGGGCGTTGCAGTATTGCGGGAAGGAAAATCCTTTTACGATTTTCGGCCAGGTATGCGACTGAAAGATGTGATGGATATTTATCTGGAGCGGCATGATAATTCGGATGTTTCTTTTAAAATGGCATCGCAGGCGGAGCGTTTAAAACAAAGTGATTGTTATATTATTTCTAAAAATTTGAATTGCCTGAATTGTCATAATCCGCACCACTCCGTCCAGAAAACAGATAAGAGTCAGTACAATAATGCTTGTATCAATTGCCATAAAAGTGCGGAAAAAACCCTTTGTTCTGCACCGGAAGCAGAACGGGTTTCGGTAGAGGATAATTGTGTGGGCTGCCACATGCCAAAGTCCGGGAGCAAGGATATTCCTCATGTAAACATCACGGATCATTATATTAGTAAAACTAATGTAAAAAAACCAAACACCATCAGCAATACAGAAAAGGAAGCCGTGGCTCAGTTTTTAGGCGTGGATATTCTTACCCGTAAAAATCCAAAACCCATTGATTTGGCCAAAGGCTACCTCGCCAACTTCGAGCGTTTTGGCGGAGATAAAAAACAATTGGATTCTGCATTATTTTATATTAAAAATTCTACTTTAAATGAAACAGAATTATTACCTGACTATATTCATTACTATCATTTAAAAAATGATTTTAATGAAATTATAAATATAACGAATACAAAATCTCCAAATAACTTTAACGACGCCTGGACGACTTACCGGATTGGGGAAGCCTATTTTTCTACCGGGCAATTTGCGCAGGCACTCCCCTGGCTGGAAAAAACGGTTAGGTTAGAAAAGTACGATTTGGAGTTTCAGGAAAAACTGGCTGCCTGCTACCTGCAACTAAAGAAGGTCAAAAAGGCTAAAGAGATTCTAAATTTTATTATAAAAGAAAACCCTAAACGAAAGATTGCCTTGACCAATTTAGGTTATGCGAATGCACTCGAAGGCAATCTCCCAAAGGCTAAACAATTGTATAATGCAGCCTTGGCTCTAGACCCGGATCATGTGCCTGCATTGATGAATAAATCTGCTCTTTTGTTATTGGACAACAAAAATACTGAAGCAAAAAAATTGCTTAACAGAGTTCTTGTCCTTCAACCGGATAATTTGGAGGTGATGAAGTTGTTGAAGCAATTGAATTAGAAATTCCATTCTCTAATCACAATGACACTTATATTTATTTTTTAAATCAATAACCGTAACGAGCTTCGCTACATCATCACAATCTGCTACGATAGCCCGAACCAACTGACCGTCGTGCGTCGTCGCTTCCAGTGCAACGATGGGGCAACCCCGAGGATCAGAGGGATTGCTTTTTTTGTGGTTGATGCGGCCATTGGCCAGCACTTCGCCTACTTCTTCCTTATCAATAAAACGACAACCCATCCGGCATTTGGCGTGCTTAGTGTAAATGAGTTTTTTGCCCCGAAAGTTGATTTCTTCGTTTCGGGAGGGATTATTTTCATTTTGATCCGGGGGCGTGTAATCCCGGTTTTCGGTTGGAAATGTGGGATTAGATGAGCCGTTTTTATAAGTGTACAAGCCAAATATCAAGGCACCTATCAGTAAAAAAACCACCATAACGGGCCATTGCATCGAATTTTTTGTGGACATAGTCGGAGGATTTAGGATTTAGTATAACTTTTTCCGGATTTTTAAGGTTAAGTAATAGTAAAATAATAACTTCCTGATTTATGATGGAAATTTTTATTTTTCCATTACTAATTGGTTTTAAAAAAATAACCGACGAACTTTTGAAAAACAAAAAAATAGATTTGTCATTCCGAACGAAGTGAGGAATC
>JAHDCK010000434.1 GCA_020629915.1 Saprospiraceae bacterium | reverse complement strand
CCACCTGACACAAACAACAAGCAGGCTTTATTTATTATGTAATTTAAATTGCTTAGTTGCTTATATCAAAATCTTGTCATTTCTCGCTATCACTCGAAATGACAAGATATTTTTAGTATAAAAAAGAAATAAATGTCTTTACAGAAAATAAAAACAATGGCCGAAATGGCCGCCGAAGGAAAAGAACCCGAAGTATTATTTTGGGTCGGGTGTGCCGGAAGTTTTGATGCACGAGCACAGAAGGTGACAGTTGCCTTTAGCCAGATTTTGCAAAATGCCGGGATTGATTTTGCTATCCTTGGCAAGGAAGAAAACTGCACGGGTGATCCGGCACGACGAGCAGGGAATGAGTTTGTATTCCAGATGATGGCACTACAAAATATCGAGACTTTAAATATGTATAAAGTTAAGAATATTGTAACGACTTGTCCGCATTGTTTTAATACCTTAAAAAATGAATATCCTGCACTTGGAGGAAACTACGAAGTGCAGCATCATACGCAATACTTGCAGAAATTAATTGATAATGGAAAAATTAATATGTCTGGCGGGGCGTTTAAGGGAAAGAAGATTACTTATCACGATTCCTGTTATATCGGACGCGTAAATAATATATATGAAACGCCAAGGAAGGTTCTGGAGGCGTTGGATGCTGACCTTGCCGAGATGCCGAGATGTGCCTCTAAGGGGTTGTGTTGCGGAGCGGGTGGTGCGCAGATGTTCAAGGAAGATGAACCCGGAGAAAAACGTATTAATATTGAACGTATAGAAGAAGCATTAGATACGAATGCAGAGATCGTTGCAGCGAATTGCCCGTTTTGTATTACGATGTTGCAGGATGGAATCAAGGCCAAGGAGAAGCAGGAACAGGTGATGGTTTACGACCTGGCTGAATTGATTATACAGAATCAAAAATAATTATTTTGGATACGATATTTAATGATTTATCTCCAGAATCCAAGGTTTGGATTTATCAAAATACAGCTCCAATTGCTGAAGAAAATCTGGCAGCTATTCAGGCAGAGGTGCAGCAGTTTGTCCAGAACTGGACGGCGCACAATCATCAGTTGAAAGCGAAAGCTGCGGTTTTGTACAATCGCTTTATCGTGCTGATGGTGGATGAAACGGGGACGGCAGCAAGCGGCTGTTCTATCGACAAGTCCGTTCATTTTATGGAGTCGCTCCAAATGAAATATGGATTAAATTTATTTGATAGATTTAATTTTAGCTATGAAAAAGACGGTGAAGTGCGCTCTGCCGGACGGGAGCAATTTGCGGCGTTATTTCAGGAAGGAATGCTAGAAGAAAAAACGTATGTGTTTAATAACTTAGTAAAAACCAAGGCTGAATTTGAATCAAAATGGAAAGTGCCGCTAGGGGAAAGCTGGCATAAAAATTTTGTTTAGAAAGTTAAACTAAGGAATAGTATTTTAATAAATTGCGTTTCTATGTGCAGTTATTTTTTTATTCTACAAGGCAAAAAACATGAGGGAGTATATACTCCCGAACCGCTTGCGGGTGGATGAATGACCGATCCCGAAGGGTGAAAGTCCCGCAGGACTTTCAAGGGAGTGAACCACGAAGTGGGTGGGTCAGGCAGGGCATCCTGCGTTGGCTTGTGCCAGTGGCACAAAGAGTCCTAGCTAGAACTATTCTTAATCTACATCATACCCATTCAAAAAATCCTTCACGCCCATTCTTTTCTTTCCGGCCAGTTGCAATTTTAAAATAGAAACAAACCCATCCTGCGTAGCAAATTTTATATATGATTTATTGTCAGAAGAAATACTTCCTGCTTCCAAATCATGTTCGCATATTTCTTTTTCGGATAAAAATATTTTTAATTTTTTGTTATCCAGCATCGTCCATGCCGTTGGGTAGGGGCTGAGTCCCCGGATAAAATTATGCACCTTTTCGGTAGGCTGATCAAAATTAATTTTACAATCTTCGTGATGAATTTTACGAGCATGAGAAACCAAACTTTCGTCCTGTACCTGCGGCGTAACCGAATCCGATTCAATGGCCTTCACCGTTTTTAAAACCACTTCCGCTCCTAGCAACATCATCCGGTCGTGCACTTCTCCAACCGTTTCATTTTCGCCAATAGGCATTTTTTCCTGGAAGAGAATATTACCGGTATCAATTTCGTGCTTGAGGAAAAAGGTCGTCACGCCCGTTTCTTTTTCGCCATTGATGACGGCCCAGTTGATTGGAGCAGCGCCGCGATATTTTGGCAGGAGAGAACCGTGCAAATTAAATGTGCCAATCGGTGGCATATCCCAAACGGCCACCGGAAGCATCCGAAAGGCGACGACGATTTGGAGGTCTGCCTTTAGCGCGCGCAGTTCTTCCTGGAACTCGGTATTCTTTAAATTTTTCGGTTGTAAAATTTTTATTCCTTTTTCAAGGGCATATTTTTTTACCGCAGATTGCAGGAGTTGCTTGTTGCCTCGTCCGCCCATTTTATCTGTAGCAGTGATAACACCGACTACATTATATCCGTTTTTTATTAAAATGTCTAGTGAGGGAACAGCAAAGTCTGGTGTTCCCATAAAAACTATTCGCATATTATTATAAATTATTTTTTATTAAATTAATCACTTGCCTCGAAGCCATCAGCGGAGAAATTTTATCTTCCAAAATAGCTTGTTCTAAATTGGAAATTGCCTCTTGAATTTTTTTATTATCGTATAATAAAGATTTTAATCCACTCAATAGTCCTTCCCGAAACCAAAAAATGGCTTGCTCCTTTCTGCGTTTTTTAAAATAATTATTATTTTTAGTTGTATAAATAAAATCATTAATAGTTTCCCAGATTTTTTCTAGCCCTTCATTTTCAATCGCAGAGCAAGTGAGCGCAGTGGGTGTCCAGCCGCTGGCTTTAGCCGGGAACAAATGCAAGGCGTTCTTATACGTTTGTTTTGCTTGTTTGGCGGCTTTTGTCAAAGCACCATCTGCTTTATTAACAGCTATGAGGTCAGCAAGTTCCATGACGCCTCTTTTTATTCCCTGCAATTCATCGCCTGCAGCGGGTTGTAAAATTAAAAGGAAAAAATCCACCATCGAATGAACGTGAATTTCCGATTGTCCCACGCCGACGGTCTCTACAAAAATGACTTCATAACCAGCGGCCTCGCAAAGTAAAATATTTTCTCTGGTTTTTTGAGCGACGCCGCCCAGGGAATCTCTGGCAGGGGAGGGGCGAATAAAAACATCGGGATTGGCGGCTAGTTTTTCCATCCGGGTTTTATCTCCGAGGATACTTCCGCCAGTCGTTTGACTGCTTGGATCAACCGGAAGGACGGCCAGCTTTTTGCCTTGTGCCAAAACGAGTTGTCCCAGGGCTTCGATGAAGGTACTTTTTCCCACGCCTGGCGTTCCGGTGATTCCGATGCGGATGGAATTTCCAGAGAGAGGCAAGCAGGCGCGCATGAGATCTTTGGCAGTGAATTGGTGGGTGGGCAAGGTGCTTTCTATCAATGTAATCGCCTGACTAAGCACAACGGTATTTCCGTCCTGAATCCCTTTAAGCCATTCCTCCTGCGAGCGTTTTTTTTTCTTTTTTCTTAGAAATTGCTCGGCGGCGTTTGGGTTGATGGATGATTTTTTATTTTGGTTTTTATCTTTCATATTTTAGCAAAAATAATAAAAGCGTTGGTTACTTTTCTTTGTGTCAAGGCAAAGAAGAAAAAAGAATATTTATTGCTAGAATGTTTAAGCGGAAAATGAAGGAGATTATTTATTCTA
>JAHDCK010000433.1 GCA_020629915.1 Saprospiraceae bacterium | reverse complement strand
AAATCAAAAACTCATTTCAAATTAAATTGAACATTATTATGTCCAGTTACTTAAATAAAAAAGGGCGCTAAAAAAAGATACTTCTTTTTTCACGCCCTCAAACGACAACAGAAAAGCTACAAGAAAAAATTTACCAATTTAATATATATGCAAAAATAAGAGGTGCTACGATAGTCGCATCGGATTCTATTACAAACTTTGGTGTATCCACTTCTAGTTTACCCCAGGTGATTTTTTCGTTTGGACTGGCTCCGGAGTAGGAGCCATAACTCGTGGTCGAATCCGAAATCTGGCAGAAATAACCCCAGCATGGCACATCTTCAATATGCATATCCTGATAAAGCATAGGAACAACACATATAGGAAAATCTCCCGCAATCCCTCCTCCTATCTGGAAAAAACCTATATCACCTCCTACGGAATTATCCTGATACCACTGGGCTAAATACATCATATAATGTATGCCTGATTTGACGACCTGCGGACTTGTCCGCCCTTTCATGCAGTGAGCAGCAAACATATTCCCACAGGTAGAATCTTCCCAGCCCGGAACGATAATCGGGAGGTTTTTTTCAAAGGCGGCAAACAGCCAGGAATCTTTAGGGTTAATGACAAACTGCTTTATAAATTTTTTTGATTTGAATAATTTATAAAAATATTCGTGTGGAAAAAATGCCTTTCCCTTTTTGTCCGATTGCTCCCAGAGTTTTTGCAGGTGCTTCTCTATCTTCCGCATAGCCTCCTCTTCCGGAATGCACGTATCCGTCACCCGGTTGAATTTTTCTTCCAGTAATTTTCCTTCATCCTCCGGACTTAGATCCCGGTAATTTGGAATGCGCTTGTAGTCGTGATGAGCTACTAAATTAAAAACGTCTTCTTCTAAATTTGCACCTGTACAACATATAATGTGTACCTTATCCTGCCGTATCATTTCGGCGAGAGATTTGCCCAGTTCTGCGGTGCTCATCGCCCCGGCCAGTGTGATCATCATTTTGCCTTTTTGAGCCAGCAAATTTTCGTAACCCTTAGCCGCATCCACTACCGTAGCTGCATTAAAATGCTTGTAGTGTTTTAGCATGAATTTTGAAAGCGGTCCTTTATTCTTCATTTTTAAAAATATAAGATAATAGTTTATAATATAATTTTGCTGCTAAAAACTGCGGTGCGTGTTGTCCGGGAATTGGAGCCAACTCTACAATATCAAACCCTACAATATTTCTGCTTGCACTTACTTTTTTTAAATAAGTCATTGTTTCATCCCAAAATAATCCACCGGGTTCCGGCGTACCCGTAGCTGGCATGATAGCAGGATCAAAAACATCTAAATCAAAAGTAATATATACGTTTTCTGTCATTTGGTTAATAGAATCGTCCATCCAGGTTGAGTTGTCTTTCAGGTCATGAGCAAAATATACTTGACTTTCATTCATATATTTTTTCTCTGAAACATCCATACTCCGGATACCTACCTGTACGAGGTTACAATTTTGACTAGCATCATAAACGGCACAGGCATGATTATAAGGTGTTCCACCATAAGTGGGTCTTAAATCTGCGTGAGCATCCATTTGCAAAACGGTCAAACCAGAAAAATTCTCATAAAAAGCTTTTATAATACCAATACTGACAGAATGCTCTCCTCCAAAAAAAGTCAGGAATTTTTCGCGGCCCAGTAACTCATGGGTTCGTTCATAAGTTTTTTGAAACATCTCTTCAGGCGAGTCAAATGCTCCTCTTTCTTTCAATAATCCGATGCCCTGCAGGTACACTTCAGATTGGGTTTCGATATCGTATAATTCCATGTTCTCAGCTGCCTGTAAAAAGGCTTCAAAACCTCCATCTGCTCCCTTGCCCCAGGTACTCGTCCCATCGTAGGGAATGGATTGTAATAAAATTTTAGCCGTTTCAGGATCGCCATATTTTTGGGGAATACCTGCAAATGTTCGCATAATTAAAATATTTATATCTTACTTGTTATTGTTGTTCAAAAACAAATTATTGGAATATGAAAAATTCTTTTTCCGTCACTCTGCAGCTATTTTTTCGCCCATAGCCTCCGGCTATGCACTCAAAAATGAGCTTTGGTTGACAAAAAAATCTTTTTTTCATATCCTCAATCCTTATTTCTGAACAACACTATTATCCTGCCCTTTATCATACCCCAATATCTCCAGCATCTCCTCTACGGTCTGTTCATTTCTATAAACGGTATCCACAAAATTGCCTTTTTCATCCCTGTCTACCACCACCATTTTAGGAGCAGGTATCAAGCAATGCTTGATCCCGCCATATCCACTTATAGAATCCTGATAAGCCCCTGTATGAAAAAATCCAATATATAATGGTTCTTTATCTTTATCACTGTATGTCGGCAGGTGGATCTGCTGATTGAGATCTTCGGAGTTGTAATAGTCGGAATGATCGCAACTGATCCCCCCGATATTGACACGGGTATAAGGTTGGCTCCATTTGTTGACGGGCAGGAGGATAAACTTTTCAAAAATAGACCAGGCATCCGGGATGGTATTCATCAGACTATTGTCAATCATATACCAAAGTTCTGCGTCGTTTTGTTGTTTTTGTTCTAGCACAGAAAAAATAATTGCGCCACTTTCCCCTACGGTATATTTTCCAAACTCCGTAAAAATGTCAGGTTCCTCCACTCCGGCCTCTGCACAAAAACTACTGATACTTTTCACAATTTCATTGATAATATTTTCGTAGTCATACTCGAACCCAAGATTATTTCTAATAGGAAAGCCACCACCGAGGTTGATGGCTTTCAGGGAAGGGCAAAGTTTTTTGAGCTCTACAAAAAGCTTCATGGCTTTTTGAAATTCACCCCAGTAGTACAGATTATCTTTGATGCCACTATCTACAAAAAAGTGTAGCATCTTTAATTCTACATATTTGTTTTTCTTAATTTCCTTATTATAAAATTCTAAAATATCTGAACTGCGAATACCCAACCGTGAAGTATAATAAGCCGACTTGGGCGCTTCATCAATGGCCATTCTAATGCCGATTTTTGCCGTCCGTTTCCGCTTCTTTAGTTCGGCAGATAATCGAAGCAATTCATTTTTAGAATCCAGAACAGTTATGGTATTTTTAAATCCTTCATCCTGTAACTCAATTATTTTATTCAAATAACTATTTGTTTTATATCCATTATGGACAATTATTTTAGAATGATTGAGATGTTGGTCCTGATACAGTTTCCAGATGAGATCGATGTCAAAGGCAGACGATGTTTCGAGGTGAACATTTTCCTTGAGGGCCGTTTTTATGACATGGGCGAAATGGCTGCACTTTGTACAATAACAATAAATATATTTTCCTTTATACTTATGTTTTTTTATAGAACGGTTAAACAGATTTCGTGCTTTTTTAATCTGTTGTCCGATACGGGGCAGGTAAACCAATTTGAAGGGCGTCCCGTATTTTTGTATGAGATACTTTAGGGACAACCCGTGAAAGGTCAGGTAATCCTCCTTCAGGTCAAACCCCTCCTGGGGGAAGTAATAGGTTTGATCTATCAGATCAAAATAGGTATTTTTTATACTCAATTTCGCTGGATAGTTTTTGGTTTAAAAAGGCAAAGGTGCTATCCAATTCTGAAGAAATTCTGAAGAAATTCTAAGAAAAAAATCACTGTGTTTTTTAACTAAAAAATCTTCAGTTTTGATTAAAAATTTCAGTTTTAATTCAGATTTCTCCTTCACATTTGCAGGGTGATTTATTTAGTGCC
>JAHDCK010000432.1 GCA_020629915.1 Saprospiraceae bacterium | reverse complement strand
TTACGGAAAGTTATTTTTTGATTTAATATACTTTCTGTTTTGTTGCGATACTTTTCTGCCACACGTAATTGGATTGGATAATCCTCGTCGCCTAATTTAAATTTAGATACTTCTTTTCCAAATATAGCAGTACGGATGACATCGGCAATGGCATAGGTAGATACGCCATATCGCCGCGCGGCATCTCTTTTGACGCTGACGATTAATTCGGATTTTCCGAGATTCACATCAGATTTTAATTCTTCGATGCCTGGTATATTTTTAGAATTTAAAAAGGCTTTAACCTCTTCTGTTAGCATAGCGAGGTCATTGATATCCGGGCCACGCACTTCAAGATTGATCGGCTTTCCGGTGGGCGGGCCATCCTGATTTTTATCCACGACAATTTGCACACCGGGATAGCCTTTTAGATCTTCCCGGATTTCTTCCATGACATCAAAGGTGGAGATTCCATCCCGATCCTGAGAAGGGACGAAGGAAACGGTCAACCTTGCCTTGTGTGGCGATGCGCCAAACTCCGGTCCGGCATTAGGGTCACTTGTGTTTTCACCGATTTGAGCCAAGACGGCTTCCACAATTCCCTCGTAGGGTTTGATGGTTTTTTGAATGCGGGATTCCACACTTTTTACCAACTCATCCGTTGCAGCAATATCTTTTCCGATAGGTAATTCTACAAAGGCATTTACATAAAGTGGATCAGCAGATGGGAAGAAAATAACTTTGGGTGGATTCAAAGAAATTAACCAGAAGGTAAAAAACAATAATCCAAATGTTCCAAAAAATATTATATAAGGAATAAATTTGTAAAGAGCGAATTTTATAAAACGGTTATAACTTCTTTCTAAAAAAGGTAATATGGTATTTTGAAATAAATTAGCTCCGGGTCTCAGAACAAAATAATTCACTAGTACTAATCCCGCAAAAAACCATCCCAGATTGCGTACCCACATCGCACCACTAAATTGTCCCAGCAATCCAACAACGAAGAAAATCAAAGCCAGGATAAAAACCCGCGACATCGTTTTTTTACCATAATCCACTTTACCGTCATCCACTTTCATCAGGGCAGCCGTCAAAACCGGATTGATAACGAGGGCAACGAACAGGGAAGATGTTAATACAATAATTAATGTTATAGGTAAAAATTTCATAAAACTACCCATCAAACCCGGCCAAAAGGCGAGGGGAATAAAAGCAGCCAAAGTTGTAGCCGTAGAAGCAATAATCGGCAAGGCGACCTCACTCGCACCGTACTTGGCCGCATCCATCGCCGAGTAACCATTCTGCATATAGCGGTAAACATTTTCTACCACCACAATGGCATTATCCACCAGCATCCCCAGCGCGAGAATCAGGGAGAAAAGCACCACCATATTCATGGTATAACCGATCACATTCAGGACGAGAATACCAATCATCATGGACATGGGAATGGCGAGTCCTACAAACATGGAGTTCCGTGCGCCCAGGAAAAACAGCAAAACTATCACCACGAGGATCACCCCGGAGATGATACTGTTTTCGAGGTTGGAAACCATGTCTCTCGTTTGTATGGACTGGTCGTTGAAGATGGTTATTTTTAAATTTTCGGGTAGAATTTCTTTAGAATCCTCAATCGTCAGCTTGATTTTATCCGAAGCATCCAGGAGGTTTTGCCCGCTTTTTTTAATGACATCCAAAGAAATAACTGGCAGCCCGTCCGCTCGTGCGATACTCGTGGTTTCCTTAAAACCAAAACTCACATCGGCGATATTTTTTAGAAAAATAGGCGCCTGATTTTCGGCCTTGACGATCATGTTTTCGATTTGCTGCACATTTTTAAACTCCCCAACCACCCGAATGGATCGCCTGAAATCATTATTGACCATTTCCCCACCGGACATCGTAATATTCTCTGAGCGTATGGCATTTTCTATATCGCCAAAGGACACCTGCATGGATTCCATCTTAGGGACATCCACGTTTATTTTGACTTCTCTGTCCCTTGCCCCTTTGATATCCACTTTAGAAATTTCCCGAAGGTCTTCGATTTCATCCTCCAGGTACTCTGCATAATTTCTCAATTCATCATTGGTAAAATCCCCTGCGATATTCACCGTCATGATTGGAATTTCAGACATATTTATATCCAAAACTTCCGGGTCTTTGGTCAAATCCGTAGGCAACTCCGGCATGGCTTTGTCCACAGCATCTTTCACCTTTCGGGTCGCATCATCCAAATCCACATCCGCCTGAAACTCTGCTACGATAAGCGAGTAATCCTGCTGAGAGGAAGAGGTGACATTTTTAATTTCAGAAACCGTCGCTAGTTCTTTTTCGATGTGGCGCGTGACGAGGTTCTCAATATCTGCTGCCGAGTTTCCAAAATATACCGTATTGATATATATTTTTGGCCACGGTATTTCCGGGAAAGCTTCCTTGGGCATCGACGTGTAGGAACTCATTCCGAAGAGCATGAGGATAAAAGTTAATACCCAAACGGTCATGGAATTATCCACCGAAGCGATGGTGATTCCAAATTTTCTTAATTTTTCTTTTATAATATTTTTACTCATTTGTTTCGGAGTTGGTAGGTTCTACAACTTGAATTAATTCGTTATCTGTCAATCCTCTGGCACCGTCGATGATGATTTCTTCATCGCCTTCCAGTCCGCTGGTAATGTGAATGTCTGCTTCAAAACTCTCCCCGGTTTCCACATAAACTTTCTTCGCTAATGCACCTTCATCGCCTTCAGATTTTACATATACAAAGTTTTTGCCGCTAATTTCCTGCTGCACGAGTTCCAGCGGAATCACCACCGCATCTTTTTCTGTAAAGTCATTGAGCAGCATCGTCGCCAAAAGGTTGGGTTTAAGTTTGCCGCTCATGCTGCTCATTGCAACCTCCACCGGGAAGGTCCGGTTAGCGGGATTGATCGTTCTACCCAGTAAACTCACCCGTGCTGTTTTTTCTAATTCTAAAGCGGGAAAAGAAATTTTCACTCGTTGTCCTCTACGCACAGAACCGAGGTAAGTTTCCGGCACATCCGCCACAACTTTTACAGAACCCGTATTTAAAATCATTAAAATTGGCGCACCAGGCCCGGCCATCTCGCCAGCTTCTACCAGTACCATATCCACCACGCCGGAAGCGGGAGCATAGACGTTGGCCTTAGTAGTTTGGAAGGAAACGGTTTCAATACTTTTCTCCAGACGTTCCATGTCATTTTTAGCTTTCAAATATTGCATCTCCGAACCGATGTTCTGATCCCACAATCTTTTTTGTCGTATATGAACTTCCCGAGCCAGTTCCAGGGATTTCTGCAATTCGGCGATTTGTTTGGTGACGGCTTCCATATCCGTTTTCGCTATCAAATCTCCTTTTTTTACATATTGATTTTCCTTGACTAGCAATTGCGTGATGCGGCCACCTGTTTCGCTACTGGCAGCAATAGATTCTTCTGCTTGCACGCTGGCCTGGATTTCTACATAGTGTTTAAAATCCTTTCGGGTCACTTTTTCTGCTGTGACAAGGCGACGTTTTTTCTCCGCAGGTGGAGCGAGTTCATTTATTTCTCCTTCCAGTTTTTCTATCATAACCTGAATATCTCTCAGCTCAGATTTTTTTTCTTTTAATAATGTTTTTTTGCCTTTGAGATCGGTGGGATAAGCATCTTCTTTTTTCTCATCCGGCTGGCAACCAACCAAAAGGAGCGAAAAGAAAAGGATGGGAATTAGGTGTCTCATTTTAGTTATATTTTAATATTTTTTATAAAAAT
>JAHDCK010000431.1 GCA_020629915.1 Saprospiraceae bacterium | reverse complement strand
ATTTATATTTTTCATAAAATTATTTTAATCTTGTATTTATCAAACCAAAATAATAACGCAATTACTGCAAATTTATTGATTTCAAATTTGTCAAAAAAATACCAAATAAAAAAAACAGGAATCTACTTGTATTGTTTTCCCTTGGCCAGAAAAACAATCATTGAGAAGAGAAAAAGAATCGTTCCAATGACAAAATAGCGACTGAGCATTACGCCTTTTTTGATCGCAATGCCAATATTGACAGAACCGGAATTGATGAGATCTCTTTTGATAAAAATCTGAGCCCGAAAAGTGCCCGGCTCTTTGAGCTTGACAATTTTAGAATTTTCCAGCTTCGCCTCTGACCAATACCCATCTGAATCATAACCGGAATACCGATAAAATTCTCCTTCCACAGAATTGACGACATCGCCATTGTTGTCTATTAAATAAGCCATTTGATAAAACCAGGTGTTATCCTGTGCCTGATTGCCTTTTAGTTCTACCCGATACAACCCAGCCTCAGGCAATTCAAAAAATGGGGTGAGATAGCTTGAATCGGCAACTGTGGAAAGGGTAGTGTTATCCAGAAAAATAGCGCTCTCAGGTTTTATAAAAGAAAAAATCATGGAAATCAAAAACACCGCAAATGTAATCCCGCAAAGCGCACCCAAAAACTGAAACATTCTCCGCTTTTGTAAAATGTCATAGATGCCCGGGTCGCCTTTGAAGTATTCCAGCACCTCATTGACTTTCATTTTTTTCTCCTTGAAAAACTCAATTTCCTTGACTTCGCCTTTCTTGTTTAACCGGGACTCCGTTACAAAACTGTTTCTGCCTTTTTTATAGGAGAAAAATTTAATTTTATCGCCAACCGCAATATTGTAATTCGTTTCGCCTTCAAAATAAATCACCTTTGCCGTTCCCATTTCCTGGATAGGCTCTGTGGATTTTCCTTTAGTCAAACTTACAAATTCCAAATGATTGTTCGGGATTCTGGGTTTGTCCGGCAGGTATTCTTCACCAGAGAAAAAACCTTCTTTATCTTCTGAAATATATAAATAAGTAAAATATTCAGATAATAAAGTGTACGTATCGTATTCCCAAATCTCATTTGAATAGCCGGTTTCTCCATCTTCTACCCAGCGTTCCACATAAGTTTGCCGCCAGCGCGTGCGGGCAATGACCTGATATTTCATTCCATCCACAACCGCCATCATGCCGACCTTCATAAAGGAGAAAGGTTTGAACCGCTTGGGGTCGGGGAGCTTCATGATCACCTTGTGCGCATCGCTGCGGGCATCTGCCACCGACCCACAATACTGGCAAGCTACGTGCTTTGCCCTTCGATTGACGACCGAAAGGGTAGAGCCGCATCCGCCACAATTAAATTGGGCAACCGTATTGATGGATTTTAATTCAGCCAAATTATTTTATTATACAATTTTTTATTTTATAAAAAAATTACCTATGATTGAAAAACCATTTCATCTTATAGTTTTCATGCTATAGTTTTTCCTGTCAGGTGTCCCACCTGACACCACAGCGAGCAGGGTTTATTTGAAACATATTCTAGGATTGAAAAACCATTTCATCCCATTTCAAAGGAATACCTTTCATTAGCACTTTTTCATCTTCCATAATTTCCAGACTCACTAAATCGCCCTGATCCAGTCCGTCAATAAAAAAAACTTCTTCACCGGGTTCTACAGCAAAAGGCAATTCCCCTTCACCTCCAAAAACTTTTCCCTTGTTTTTTGACGTAACAAAAATCGGCGTCCAATTACCACCGAGGTCGCTGTGTTTACCTACCTTGATTTGCTTATAAACTACCGGACGGGTAATTTTTTTCTTTTCTATAAAAAGCGTGAACGTTCCATCATCCTCTTGCAGCCAACCGTGGGTGTGGTCTTTCATACCCGAAATTTCAATATACCATTCGTCCCAAAAACCATCTTCAAATTCCATCCGCAGGCGACCTAAAACCCGTAAATCCAGTTTTTGAAATTTGATGCGTTGATTGATTTTGATAAGGGAGCCATAATCCACGAGAGGAGCCTGATAACCGATTTTTTGAATATCTCCGGCATTGAGTAGGGAGTTTTGCCCACAGTAAGGGCAACCAATCATCCGGCTGGTCGGGTCTGTTTTCCACAAAGTGCCACCACAGGAGGGGCATTGATATTCGGCTTTAAACATTTGGGAGATTAATATCTAAGTTACAATGCTCAATTTATGAAAACCATTAGAATCCCGCAATTTTATTTCGACAAAAATCAAGGGAAATCAGGTTAACGGTTTTCCGGGTTTTTTTAGAACCTCCAAATTTCCTCGCAGGATTGAACGACTTTCAATTCGCTTGGATTTTAATTTTATTTTTAAAATATGAATAATTTCCTCATTATTAATCGTTTCTCCACAGGTAAAAATATCAACAGCAGCATAATTGTATTCCGGCCAGGTGTGGATGGTAAGATGACTTTCTTTGATCACCAAAACCCCGGAAACCCCATGAGGCGAAAAGTGATGAAAAGTAGCATTGACAATTGAAGCGTTTCCGGCAAGCGCCGCCGCTTTCATTCCGGCTTCAATTTGAGTTACAGAATTTAGAATATCTTTATCACAATCATAAAATTCTATTATATGTTGTTTGCCTAATGCCATTATTTTATTTTTGCCTTGAGCGCTCGGATTCGATCATAAGAGGCCTTGATTCGCTCCCTGGAAATTTTTTCTTCTGCAAGTAGTTTCTTTATAATAGATATAACTTTTTTTACAATCCTTGGTTCGTATTGTCCCGGGATATTATTTGAAAATAACAATATATCAACATCTGCTTCCAAAGAAAGTTGAATAGCCTTTTCTAATCCGTAATAATTAGAAATCGCGCCCATCTGCAAATCATCTGAAATAATTACTCCCTGAAAACCCATTTCGTTGCGGAGTTTCTCCTTGATTACTTTTCTGGAAAGGGTAGCCGGTAAGGTATCCAGATTTTTATTATAAATATGCGCTGTCATTATCATGTCGCAATGCCCTTTTTTAATCAACAATTCGTAGGGAAGCAATTCTGCTTTCTGCCAGGTGTCAGACACATCAGTAAAACCCAAATGTGAGTCTGCTTTAGCACTTCCATGTCCGGGGAAATGTTTTGGCGCGCACAGAATATTATTTTCTTTCATGACTTCCATGAAAATCCCGGCGTGTTGAACCACTGTTTTAGGATCAGCAGAAAAGGGGCGTTTTATTTTTCCGATGACGGGGCAATCCGGATTGGAGTTTAAATCCACCACTGGGGCAAAATTCAGATTACATCCAGCATTTATTAGTTTTTTTGCAATTTGTGTCGCCCAGAGTTTAGTAGAATCCACGTCATTGAGTTCACCCATTTCAAGGGGACTTTTTGCCGGAGCAAAACCATAACGTTCCTTTAGGCGACTGACCAAACCACCTTCCTCGTCCACCGCAATCAATAAATCTCCGCCTCCCGCTTTTTGCAAATCAGTTGTCAGATTTTTCAATTGCTCTTTGGAAGTTATATTTCTGGGTCGGGATTTGGAAGGTACATCGTATTCATAAATAATAACACCACCAATATGATCTTCTGTAATATTTTTGTATAATTCATTTCCTGTACTCAGCACCGTATCCCGAAATCCAATCATCAGCATTTCCCCGATTTGTTCCTCTAAGGAAGGAGGGGGCTCCTTGGGGTAAGGTTGCTTTTGTTCCGACCCTGAACAGGAAACAAATAGAAAAATAAAAAATAAAAATTTATACATATA
>JAHDCK010000430.1 GCA_020629915.1 Saprospiraceae bacterium | reverse complement strand
ACAGGGAGTGCAATCCGTTAAAAACACAAAACTGTTTGAGCTGGACAGTTATTTAAATGAAAATCTAAATTATATAACCTAGATAAATTTGGGTAAAACTTTTCGATCAAGGCGAGTTTTTTGTGTTTAGGATTGTGCCCCTGTTTTTGCGTTAAAAATTTTATTAAGGCGTTGATTTTTGGTTCTTTTCATCAAGGAAAAGAACAAACAAGTAAAAGCAATACTCATCAATCAGTCAAATAACATCCAATCTTTTCCGCTCAAATATTCCAACAATAAATATTCTTTTTTCTTCTTTTAAAAATGACAATTCAATCCAACCGTTGTACCATATTGCAAACCATTTCCTTCACCTTTTTCGTGAATTTTACTCAAGCTCCACCTCGCTTCCGGCATTAAACTAATGCTCCAGTTGGGCGAAACGGAATATCCCAATTCCACCTGAGCCAACCCTTCCCAGTGCCATCTTTTGTAGCCGGACTCCGGGAGAATTTTTCTCACGGTTCCCAAGTCCTTTCTCTTTTCCTTCAATTTTAACTTCGGGTGATGAATGGAAAATTCAAAGGTGCGGGTGTACTCGTTCAGGTAATTTCCGGCAACTCCTGCGCCAGCTCCGAGGTTCCAATTCCCTAGTTTTTTATGATACCCAAGCGTGAACGGAACACTGATAAATTTCATATTTGAATGAAGCACTGCATCTAACTCAAACTTTTCGCCTTCTGGGATTTGGTTCATATTCGGGCGACTCACTTTTACTGAAATTTCTTCTGTTCCGGTATTTGGCGAAGCTAGCGAGAAGGAATAATCTCCTACCGACTGGTCAGGTTCGGGATTTTCTTTGTTAGGGTCGTAGGAGAGTTCATTAATAAATTTCTCATAAATATTTAAATTATTTGACTGCAATCCTGATTTTATATAAATATGATCATTTAAATTATAACGAACATTCCCTCCTATTCTCCTTGTTCTTTCGGCATAAAAACCAGACTTTTCGCCCTTGGGGAAAGCAGAGCGATTATGGGCGAATATTCCAGCTTGGATGCCGAGTTGCCACTTCCTTTTATTTGTTTTTTTATTATAATTAATTTTTGAAAAATTACTATTAAAGACCTCCTTTGAAACGGGCAATTTACTATCAAGGGTTGGGAGTTTTCCGAATGCTGTGAAGGATTTTTTGGAAGGAGTTTTGGGTGGGTTGGTTTTATTAGGTTTTGAATTTTTATAAATATTATTTGTTTTATTATTATTTGAATTAGGTAACGGAATCGTTTTGCCTTCAAAAAATTTATTTGCAGATATTAAATTATTTTCCGCCCCAAAGGAAGGAGACCCGGAATCTCCATCTGAAATAATTTCATTATTAGAATATGATTTTTTATTACCTACATTAGCAATATGAATAGATTTTTCAGATTGGGCAATTTTATTTTCGGGTGTTGAATTCAATTTTTCTACTTGGAATATTTCCGGCTTCTCCTCTATAACATCCTCTTTTATAATATTTTTACTTTTCTGTTTTTCAGTGAGTTCTTCTTTTAGTTGATCAATTATTTCCTGTTGTGATTTATTTTTTTCAGCAAGGTGATTTAATTTTTTATTATAATTATAAAATACAAATGAAAAAATAAATAACAACAAAGCAGCAGCAACCGAAAGCCAATTCCTGTAATAAATTGCCCGGAAGCGATTGGGTTTGTCCGGAATTTTTTCCTCCATTTTGTCCCAGAAGTCACCCGAAGGTTCATCCCCGTAGTCCTCCAGTTCTCTCTGGAAAAATTTTTCTAAATTATCTTCTGGTAGATCTTTATTCATATTCGTTATTTTATCATAGTATTTTCCAGCATCTTCCGCAACTGCGCCTTAGCTCTGGATAATTGTGACTTGGATGTATTCACACTGATGTTTAGTTTTTGACTAATTTCTGCATGGCTATATCCTTCTATTACGTATAAATTAAAAACTGTCTTGAATCCAACTGGCAATTGCTGAATCATTCCAACCAGTGCTTTGGCCCGAAACTCTCCGAAAATATCCTCTGTCGTTTGAAAGTCATTAGCGAGATTTTCTAAGGGGATATCGGAAAACAAATGCTTCTTTTTTCGGATATGTTGTAAAGCGACATTGATCATTACCCGCCGAATCCAACCACCTAGCGGGCCAGTCGGTTTGTACTGATACAAATCTGAATACACTTTCAAAAAACCTTCCTGCAATAAATCTTCCGCTTCCGCCCGATCCCTTGCATAACGCATACACAATCCAAACATGGAAGATTTAAATTTGAGATAAAGGTCTTTTTGAGCCTTTCTATCTCCTTTCAAACATCCCGCAATGAGTTTTTCATCTGACTGCATTTGAGCAACTTGGTTATTCTATTAGTGCAAATTATCACAAATAAGTTGCATTGGGTTTTAATTTTAAACAAAAAAAAAGTCTGTACAATCCAATACTTCTATCGGATTGTAACAGACTCTGGGTTGTTGTCCTTAGGAAAAGTGTGTTAGTGGTTTTGGCTTTTTGGGATTGGCTATCCTGCAACAGGCAAATTGTACACCTTCCATCCCTATAAGATTCAACACCTCTTCCCAGAACAACTCAACAGTTATGCGAAACTTTATTGTTCTAAAATTATAAACGGCAAACTTCTTGATATTCTATCATTATAAATATGCATAAAATACATTCCTCCTGATAAGTTGCCCGGTAATTTCAAAGTATAATATTCATTTTTAAAATAACTTTCTTGCTCTGAAAAGACAGCTTTACCGAACATATCAAATATGACTAAATTATATCCATCTTCCATTGTATCTTTTTCCTGAGCTAATTTTATCGTCAGATATTCGGTAGCAGGATTTGGGAATAATTTAAAATCGAGATTATCAACTGGCTCGCCTTTAGTTTCAGTAGTTGGTTTACCCGGTCTTAATTGATTGGGAATCACCATCTCACAAGAAACCGCATGAGCAATGATATAAATCTCCCTACAATCCAACTCAGAAAGATCAATGGCATAACTATCTGAATCTACGCCTCCCAGATCACCATGTATAAACGGATACTGCCCCGGAGCTACTCCATATTTCTTCTTTCCTTTCTTTGGAAATGCTTCACAGCCTGCATAAAGATGTGTTTCATTTAAATAATGCGCGCCATCCGTCACCTCATATAATACAGATAGAATATTTCCATCAAAATTAACGGTTACTGTACCAATTATTTCACCATTAGAAACATCACAATGTGCAGCACCTTCTACCAAATCAAATACCATTGGTGAAGCCCAGGCCACTGAAATATCAAAAGTCCCCAGCGTCCAACCCCAATTGTTAAACTGTGGATATGGATTGCCCAACTCGTGATTGAGGAAACAATGATCCATACTGCTATTCCCGAAAGGCGGATCAGGAACCTGAGGATCGTCATTCAGGGCGGCTACATTTACGGCAAAGGAAGTTCCACATTCTTCTACTAAATTCTGGCATGGAATGACAACACTGCAAGTATCCGAAGAACAATTATCTTCAATGATAACCCTAACTGTTGTTCCTAGTGGATTTAAAATAGTCAGGCTTCCTGCTGCCGGGATTTGGGTAATGACAGGTGTCCCGCAATTTCCGGTATAACTAACATCATCCGTAAAATCAGGCACTAAAATTTCCATCCCACAAATTCCTCCGTCCAATTCCATGGTATCCGGAGTGATCCCAGTACAAACTAACGCATTTACATATCTTGAATATGTAACCGATTCCGTAGAACTATTCCCGCAATC
>JAHDCK010000429.1 GCA_020629915.1 Saprospiraceae bacterium | reverse complement strand
GGGGCCAGGTATGGATGGAATTTGGCTTTCACAAAAAACTATTAGGGGCTTACAACTACTAATTTGGGTGCCAGATAAATTAAGTTTAGCTTTAAAGGGTTTAACAGAATAAGTATCGCCTTTATTTAAATTTATATTAATAACTGAAGAATCTTCCTGTCCATAAAGCTTGACATTTGGAACTATTTTGATATAAGTATTATCCTCTGTGGCAAGTACAGTTGTTGAACTCCCTACTATAGTTCCCGTATGGTTTGTGATTAAATAGTCACTTCCCCAAAATGCTTTTGGGTAAATAACAGAACTGCCATTATTTCCATCATCAAAGTGTGAAATATACACCAATATTTCTTGAGTAGATTGGATATATATACCTGTATTGTTTATTTGATTAATTTCATTTTCGGCCATTCCTATATTAGACATTTCATAAGTGATAGTTTCATCTTTATTGATTAATAAAGAATCAGTAAAATTTTGGGCAGGAACCTGAATATAGATAAGAGTAGAGTCTGTGTTTCCATAAAAGGTGAAAACTTGTTTTGCAGAAGGATATTTTACTTGAAACATCCCCACCCAAAATTCCTTTCCTTTAGTAGAATAATACTCTTGTCCAGAAACCTCTAAAAAATAACACATTAAAATAAAAACCAATATGTAAATCCGCATCTCTTACTGTTTTTTCTTATTTCAAAATTAAACAAAATATCCCACAAAAATAATATATTACAATTATCCAACATATCATTTCTCCCAACTTCCCTATCTTGCATCATGCAAAACACCCACCGCAAGATCATCCACGTGGATATGGATGCCTTCTACGCTTCCATCGAGCAGCGGGACAACCCCGAACTGCGGGGCAAACCCGTGGCCGTAGGTGGCTCCTCCAAGCGGGGCGTGGTGGCAGCAGCCAGTTATGAAGCGAGGAAGTTTGGGGTGCATTCTGCTTTGGCGAGTGCCATTGCGATCAAAAGATGTCCGAATTTAATATTTGTAAAACCACGTTTTACTCGCTATCGGGAAATCTCCCTGATGATACGGGAGATATTTTTTGACTATACGGATTTGGTGGAACCGCTTTCGCTGGACGAGGCTTTTCTGGATGTAACGCATAATAAAAAAAATAATCCATCTGCCAGTCTCATTGCTACGGAAATCCGAAAACGCATTTTCCAAAAAACGGGACTGACGGCCTCCGCTGGTATCAGCATCAATAAATTTACGGCCAAGGTCGCTTCGGATATCAACAAGCCCAACGGACAAAAAACCATAAGCCCGGAGGAAGTCCTCCCCTTCCTCGAACAGTTGCCCATCGAAAAGTTTTTTGGTGTGGGGAAAGTGACGGCAAAGAAAATGCACAAGATTGGGATTCATCGGGGAAGGGATTTGAAATCACATTCTCTCCAATATTTAATTTCTCAATTTGGAAAACAAGGCAAGCATTATTACAATATCGTGCGGGGCATTCAGCACAGCGAAGTCAAGCCCAATCGCATCCGAAAATCCATCGCTGCGGAGCGCACTTTCTTCGACGATTTGACTTCCGAAAAATTTATGCTGGACAAACTCCACGCCATCGCCGAGGAACTCGAACGCCGGATGACCAAGAGCAACGTCAAGGGAAAAACCATTACCATAAAAATAAAATACAACGATTTCACCCAACAGACCCGAAGCAAAACCTTGCCTCAATTCGTCGGTAAAAAGGACGAGTTTTTTGAAATTATAGAAACCCTGTTATATCAAAAACCCCTGGAAAAACCCGTCCGGCTCCTCGGCATTTCCATTTCAAAACTCGATACAGAAATCCCCGAACAAACGATCGGCATCCAATTGAAGTTTGATTTTTAAGAATTTCCCCCTGTTTTGCCGATTTTCCCCGAGAAAATCCCGTTTTTTTAGAATAAATCCTTACCTTCTACCATGATTTTGTGACCTAATTCTGACATTCCGTCAAGAAAGAGGAACAAATTCAATTCACACTATTTTAAAACCAACAAACACCTTGTGCTATGAAATACCGATTGTATCAAAGCACCCCTGACAACCTGTATCGTTTTCAAATCCTCACCGACGACGATTCCCCCATCCTCAACAGCCAAACTTACCAAACCGAAGCTGCCCGTGATAATGGCTTCCGGTCGGTTATTGAAAACTCCGGTCTGGCTGAACGCTATGAAAAAAGGCAAACCGATGATGGTCGCTTTTTCTTCATTTTAAAAGCAGGCAATAATCAGGAAATTGCCCGGTCGATTGTTTACCGGACGGAAGGACTGGCCGATGCTTCTATCCAAAATTGCCGGAGAGATATTGTAAAATTCGGAACCGCCACGACCACCACTCAGGTTTCGGATGGCAATCCCTACGATGACACGACGGGCAAAGAAGATGATTACAAACCGCTGGCATTTTACGAGGCGAATGGTTCGGGTTTGGCCGAAGGATTTGATTCTTTCTCTGCGGAGGGCAATCATTATTTTACCTATAATTTGGGTGGAATTATATATATGATAAGTGAGGGATATGAAAGTACCGGTGCGAGAGACAATGGCATAAATTCCGTTACTACAAATATGACTAATCCGGATAGGTATCAACGCATGGTACATCCCAATGGTCAGCACTACTTTAATTTGCGAGCTGGAAATAACCGGGAGATTGCTACTTCGAGATGGTTTGGGGATGAAGGTGCCATGAATCTTTTTATCGGTCGGGCTACAGGAGCACTTACGGAAACGGAAGTACTGGGAGAAGGTGTAGAAATTGTTGCGGCCAATCGAACCGCTAGTATTTCTATCGATACACCACCACCGCCCAAGGAGGACAAACCCAAGAAAAAACGCAAGCGCAAAAATAAACCTAAGAAAGCCAAGAAGGAAAAAGTTATCCTTGCAACAGGAAAATACTTATTTAATGATATTACTTATCAAATTTTCCGAAGTGGAAATGGCAAACACTATTTTACGTTTAGAACCAAGGAAGACAAGGCTCTTTTTCTCAACAGCAGCGTTCGGGGTTTTGAAACGGAAGCCGAAGCCAAAGCCGTTGTAGATGAAGTTTTAAAATACGCACCCTTCGAGAAAAATTTTGAAGGTAAAATGACGACCAATGGGAAGTATTATTTTTATATAAAAGGAAAAGACGAAAAAAATATAGGAAAAAGTTTTTTCTATGATACGGAAGCTAATATGCAAGCAGCGGTCGGATTACTCCTGGGAACGGCACTTGCAGCAGCAGGTGGGGACGATGCTGATGGAGAAGGTTTAGACAACTATCTCGAATGTGCTGCTTACTCCGGTTCGGAAGGATTCCATACTTTCCAAAATGAAGCAGACGGAGAGTTTTATTTCGCATATAATAATTCTGCAGGTAAAACTTTTCTTAGAAGTGAAGGTTATACCTCAACCGCTGCCAGAGATAACGGCATTGAATCCGTTAAGAAAAACGCACCGCTAGAAGAGCGTTGGAAAGAACTGGAAGAAGAAAATCAACATTTTTATATATTAAAAGCTGGTAATCATCAGGAAATTGGAAGAAGTTGTCCTTATAATTCTAAGGAAGAAATGCTCGCTGCCCTCGCCTGGATTAGAGGGAAAGATGGTAAGCTCGTTCCGCATGAGCCGGAAGCGGTAGATAACTATCTCGCTTGTGCCGCCTACTCCGGTCAGGAAGGATTCCACTCTTTTAAAAATGAAGAAGACGGCGAGTTTTATTTTGCCTACAATAACTGGAAAGGAGAAACCTTCCTGAGAAGTGAAGGTTATACCTCAACCGCTGCCAGAG
>JAHDCK010000428.1 GCA_020629915.1 Saprospiraceae bacterium | reverse complement strand
ATTTTTGTTTTTTAAAAGTTCGGCGGTTATTTTCTGAAAACCAATTAGTTTGTTGCCCTCCGGAAAAAGTATAACAGACTTAAGCAAGTAGTCAATTTTAGGCGCCGAAAATTTCGAGGATTTATTTTGTCATCTTAGCCCGGTGTTTCTTGTCAGGCGAGACGCCTGACAAGGCGTATTCCGCCCCGTCAGGTGTCTCGCCTGACGAAAACTCGAGCGACAATGCCAGACCATAAGCACATTCTTTTCTCGGCGGTTAATTATTTAAGTTCAATAAGTTTGTGGTACTACTCATCCTTTTTGTCGTTTGAAGTGTTTGTTTGTAAATTTGAACTTCAAATGAATGAAATATGCTAAAAATTGGAATATTTTTCGGTGGGCCTTCCCGAGAACGGGAAATTTCTTTTGCGGGAGGCCGGACTGTTTACGATAATCTCGATAAAACACTTTTCGAAGCCGTGCCTGTTTTTGTGGATTCCCACAGAAATTTTATATTATTAGACTGGCAATATATTTACAAGGGAACCATCCGGGATTTTTATCCGCCAGCCGAGAGTTTGCCCGATTCTAAAAACTTTTTTCAAATATATTTAGAAAGTATAAAAAAATTAACGGCTTCGGAACTGAATGATCTCATCAATCGAGTTGGGCGAAAAATTTCTTTGGAAGAGTTACCTGAAATAATGGATTTTGCTTTCCTGGCTCTGCATGGAGAATTTGGGGAAGATGGTCAGATTCAGGGCTTGTTGGAGTCGCTTCGGATTCCTTATTCCGGGAGTGGCATCCGGGCGAGTGCCATCGGTATGGACAAAGCCTACCAGAAAAAACTCATGAGCGAAGGCGGATTTGCCTGCCCGGAGATCATCAGCATTTCAAGAATGGAATGGCTGGCAGGTGCAGCAAAAGATTTATACGAAAAATCTGTTGATAAAATAAAATGGCCGCTGGTCATCCGGCCAGCCAATCAGGGATCATCTATTGGGGTAAAAATCATATACGAAGATACTGGATTTAGTGGATTTTTCGATGCTGTAAACAATGCTTTTTTTATAAAAAATATTTTAATATCAGATTGGAATAAACTGAACGAAGAGGAAAAAATTCAATACGTCCGGGAGATGAGTGATATTCGGGATGGATTGGGATTTCCTTTAGAAGCCAATGAACGAACGATCTATCACCCGGAAGAATTGCTGGAATATTTGAATGAAACCATAGAAGAAAATATATTATTAAAAGCACATTTAACGGAGCAGCAAGTCATCGTTGAGGCGTTTATTGAGGGGAAAGAATTTTCCTGCATTGTCGTTCGGCAGGAAGATGGTTCTATGTTAGCCTTGCCACCTACGGAAATTCGCAAGGGTGGGGAGGTGTTTGATTATCGAAGTAAATACCTGCCCGGCCTTAGCAGAAAAATTACACCTATTGATTTGCCTCATGATAAAATTCGGGCCATACAAAAGGAGTGCGAACGGCTTTTTGGCTTTTTTGAGTTTAATACCTACGCCAGAATTGACGGATTTATCCAGGAGGATGGAACGATTTATCTCAATGATCCGAATACGACTTCCGGGATGTTGCCTTCGTCTTTTTTCTTCCATCAGGCTGCAGAAATAGGATTGAATCCCTCACAGTTTTTGACTTATATCATTCGTGCCTCCCTGGACGAACGGCAAAAGAATGCCCTAAGTTTTAATAATATAAATCAACATATAAAAACACTGGATGCCGCTTTGAAGGCGCAAAAAGAAAATCCCGGACAACGGAAGAAAATTGCAGTGCTGCTAGGCGGCTTTTCTGCGGAACGACATATTTCTGTAGAAAGCGGAAGAAATATATATGAAAAACTGGCGAGTTCAGATAAGTATGAACCCATTCCGGTTTTCCTTACAGGAAATGAAGCGGAACATTTATTATATCAAATTCCTATAAATGTTTTGCTGAAAGACAATGCGGATGACATAAGAGATAAAATTTTTAATTATAAAAAACATCCTGTTTTAGAAGAAATAAAACAAGCCGCAAAACCCCTGATTGAAAAATTTGCTTCCAGCGATGTGGTCTTTGAGCCAGAACAAATTAATTATACGAAATTAGCAAATATAGTCGATGGTGTTTTCATTGCCTTGCATGGTCGTCCGGGAGAAGACGGAGCCGTTCAGCAGGAGTTGGAAAAAGTGGGATTACCTTATAATGGTTCCGGTTACCAGTCTTCGCAAATGACAATTGACAAATACCACACTTTGCAAACGCTTAAGGAAAACGGTTTTACTGTAGCGAATCAGTTGTTAATTTCCAAGGAGGATTTTAATTCTAATAAAGAAGCTGTTTTAAATAAAATAGAATCAAATATAAAATATCCATTGATTGGAAAACCCGTGGATGATGGTTGTAGCTCTGCTGTGAAGAAAATAAAAACAAGGGAACAACTGGAAGTCTTTATGGAAACGCTTTTTAGAATAGAATTTGAAATATCAGAAAAAAGTAAATCTGTTTTAGGCTTGATGGACAAGGAAGAATTTCCGAATAAAACCTGTGCCTTACTGGAAGAACTCATCAGTACAAACGGCGCAGATCACTTCCTTGAAATCACCGGAGGATTGTTGACACATTCTGGTGAATCAAATATGATTTCCTACGAGATATTTGAGCCGTCCGAGGCATTGGCAAGTGGGGAAGTGTTGTCTTTGGAAGAAAAATTCCTGGCCGGAGAAGGGCAGAACATCACCCCGGCCCGCTTTTCAATTGACCCTGAAAAACAAAAAGCAATTTCCGAGCAAGTCAGAGCCGATCTCGAAAAAGCCGCACGCATCATGCAAGTGGAAGGTTATGCCCGTATCGATGCTTTTGTTCGGATTTTTCCCGGCAAAGTGGAAACCATCGTCATAGAAATCAATTCCCTGCCGGGCATGACTCCGGCGACTTGCATTTTTCATCAAACGGCGATCAACGGCTATACGCCTTATGCTTTTATAGATAAAATTCTGGAATATGGTTTTCAAAAACGGGAACGCCAAAATTCTATGGTTTAATCCGTATATTGCGGCCACAAAAGAATCGAATATTATATGAGTCGTTTGAGTGGAATTGGGAATCGACTGAAGAATTTTTTTACAGAAGTATTTTACTTTCTGACCAGCCGGACATTCCTTTATGCTTTTATTAAAATGGCGGCCTTACTGGCAATAATTGTTTTCATCACTACTTACTGGATGAAATGCTACACGCATCACGGCGAATCTTTTTCCGTGACGGACTTCCGGGGCATGACCTTGCCGCAGGTGTTGGAGCAAACCAAAAATTCTCACTTCAATATCAGTGTAATTGATTCTACCTACAAACCCGATCAGCCGCCGCTCATGGTCATGGAGCAAAATCCATTGCCTAAAGCAAAGGTTAAGGTCGGACGAACCATTTATCTGACGGTCAATCGGAATGCTGCGCCGATGGTGGAAGTGCCCAACGTTTGGGGACGCAGCTATAACGAGGCAAAAAATCTGCTGGAATACACGGGCATCGGCATTGAATCCGAGGAATATCGCGTTTATCCAGAAGCCCCTAATACGATTCTCGAAGTTATTTTGGATGGAAAAGTCATCCAGAAAAAAGGGGTCGATAAGAAAATTAAAGTGCCTAAAGGCAAGAAAAAGGTGAAAATTATCATCGCCCAGGACCCAGAGGAAGGCACGATTTTATCCATTCCCAAATTAGTATGTAAAACACTGGACGAGGCTTTGTTTATGATTGAGGCTTCTAATTTAAATGTTGGCGTGGTTATTTCGGATGGAACGGTGACGGATTCCCTTT
>JAHDCK010000427.1 GCA_020629915.1 Saprospiraceae bacterium | reverse complement strand
TTGGTTCCAAAGGAAAGATCCGGTGAATATTCCTGTGCATTTCCGTTGTTGGGGATTAATAAAATAAGAATAAAACTAATTTTTAAAAATTGAAATAGACTTTTCATGTGTTTGGTTTTTAATAGTTAAAAAATAATTCCCGGAAGGGAGTGATTCGGTATTTAGGTTTTGGATATGTTCTCCTGCGCCTCTATTAGCGCCTGAAACAAATGTTTTAATTAGCTTCCCTTCTATATTATAAAGGGAGATATTTATTTTAGAATCTTCTTTTAAGGTATATTTTAAGGTAGCATTTGTAGAGATGGGGTTGGGGTAGATTAGGGTAGAAAAATCTGATTCGGGTGTAATCGTTCCGACATTGAGGTCGGGAAATCCATTGTTGCGAAAGTTGGAATCAATTTTTCCATTCAAATACAAATTGGAAATAAATATATTATTGGATTGGGTTTGAGGATTGTTGGTTATTCCGGCTATCCAAACCCGCCCTCCATTCCCAAAGGAAGAATCCGGCACATAATTTTGAGCAGGTAGAAAGAAAGGCAAACATATTATAAAAAACAATAATTTTTTCATTTTTATAATTTATATTAAAATACGAAAAAATTATTGTGTTTATCAATGGATTTTTATTGAATAAGGCTTTTCGTTGTGTGAACGACGTTTTTTTTTAGGTAAACGGATCAAAAAAAGGCCATGTTTTTTCAAACACAGCCTTTTTATATTAAAATTTATCGTAATATCTAAAGGTGAATGACCTCGCCATAAGCGGCGGCGGCGGCCTCCATTATGGCTTCACTCATAGTCGGATGAGGGTGAACAGATTTGATGATTTCATGGCCCGTGGTTTCCAGTTTTCTGGCAACTACAACCTCGGCGATCATTTCTGTAACGTTCGCCCCAATCATGTGCGCGCCTAAAAACTCCCCGTACTTCGCATCAAAAATGACCTTGACAAACCCGGCTTTGGTACCGGCAGCACTGGCCTTACCGGAAGCAGAAAATGGAAACTTTCCAACCTTGATTTCATAACCGGCTTCCTTCGCTGCTGCCTCCGTATAACCAACAGAGGCCACTTCCGGAATACAGTAAGTACAACCCGGAATATTATTATAATCCATAGGCTCAGGATGATGCCCGGCGATTTTTTCTACACAAAGTATGGCTTCCGCAGTGGCTACGTGTGCCAGAGCCGGCCCCGGGACTATATCCCCAATCGCATAAATCCCCGGAACATTGGTGCGGTAAAATTCATCCACCAAAACCATTCCCCGGTCTGTTTTTATCCCCAGCGTCTCCAAGCCAATCCCGGAGGTATTCGGACTTACTCCGGCTGCAGACAAAACGACATCGCAGGAAAGCACTTCTTCCTTTCCGCTTTTGTTATTTTTTACTTTTACTTTACAACCACGCCCCTTGGTATCCACTTCCTGCACAGCCGTTCCGGTCATGCATTTTATCCCGGACTTTTTAAATGCCTTTGTCAATTCTTTAGAAATATCCGCATCTTCTCTTGGCACTAATCCATCCAAATATTCTACAATCGTTACTTCCGTACCAATCGCATTATAAAAATATCCAAACTCAACGCCAATGGCTCCGGCTCCGACGATAACCATTTTCTTTGGTTGTTTGTCCAGGCTCATGGCCTTGCGGTAACCAATAATTTTTTTACCATCAATTGGCATCATGGGTAATTCCTTGGCACGGCCACCCGTAGCGAGGATGATATGCGGAGCAGCGTATTCCTTTTTATTGCCATCAGCATCGGTGACTTCTACTTTTTTGCCGCGGGCGAGTTTGCCCGTTCCCATGATAACATCGATTTTATTTTTTCTAAATAGAAAATTAATCCCTTTGCTCATACCGTTAGCTACATCGCGGCTGCGGCTTATCATTCCACCAAAATCCGCCTTTGCATCACTTACTTTGATGCCATAATCTTCTGCATGTTGGATATAATCAAAAACCTGGGCACTTTTCAAAAGGGCCTTTGTAGGAATACAACCCCAGTTCAGACAAATTCCACCCAAAGATTCCCGCTCGACTACGGCGACTTTCATGCCTAGCTGAGAGGCACGGATAGCAGCCGGATAACCACCTGGACCACTACCAATAACAATTAAATCGTAACTCATTGATAATTATTTTGGAAATTATTTTTGTAAAACAAGCCACAAAGATAGATAGTTTTTAAAAAAAGAATAGGTCATCTGTTTTTTAATATTTAGATTTATGAAAACAACTAAATATATTTATATGAAACGAATATTAATAAGTGCAATTTTATTGTTTCCTTTTATAATTTCAGGACAAAATGCCTGGAATTTAGATCTGTTTGGCCAGCATCACCGGGGAGACATCCGCTACTCCGGGAGCTGGGCTTATATTGATGATGATGGTAATGAATTTGCCTTGCTTGGAACACGTACCGGAACAGCTATTTATAATATTGATGATCCAGGTTTGCCGGAATTAGCTTTTATTCCGGGGCCGGAATCCAACTGGAGGGAAATCACAGTGGTTGGAGATTATGCCTACGTCTCTACTGAAGGCAGTGGATCGGGCAGTGGAATGCAGGTAATTGATTTAACTGATTTACCCAATTCTGCTTCTTTACTGACTACCTATGATGCGACCTTCACTCGTGGCCATATTATCCAAAGTGATATTTATAATGATGACCCTTTCGTATATGTCATCGGAACCAGTGCTGGGCAAGGAGTGCATATCATTGATGTTTCCGACCCGGCTAACCCGATCGAGGTTGGAGGATATTTTCCCGGTTACTACATTCACGATATTCATGTGAAGGGAAATCGAATTTATGCTGCTGCAATATATGAAGGAAAGTTTGATATTGTAGATATTTCAGATAAAACAAATCCTGTTATGATAAATTCCATTTCCTACGCTCCGGCCTTCACGCACAGCAGTTGGACATCGGAGGATAACAAATATTTATTTGTAGTAGATGAAGTTGATGGTTTGCCAGGTCGGGTTTGGAATATTGAAGATGAAGATAATGTATTTGAAGTAAATCAGTTTGTAATAAATGATTCCAGCTTGATTCATAATCCTTATGTTAGAAAAGAATTTTTATTTTTATCACATAATACGGATGGCCTTCGGGTCATGGATATTATAGATCCGGAATATCCTGTGGAGGTTGGATACTACGATACCTGGGATGGCCCGGACGGTGGTTTTAATGGATTGTGGTCTGCTTGTCCTTATTTCCCTTCCGGGAAAATTATCGGCGGGAACCGGCATGATGGTCTGTACGTTTGGACGCATAATCCGTTTTATGCTAACAGATTTAATGGAATCGTGGAGGATTTAAACACCGGAGAAACCATCCCAAATGCCATGATTACAGTCAATACAAATCTGGATACCCTCTTTTCAAAAGTGGACGGTACCTTTAAATATGGTTCCACTTTAACTCAGGTAGAAATTACTACTTCTGCTGTCGGTTATCAGTCTAAAACAGAGGTAATTGATCTTACTTCCACCATGACTCATGAAGTTTTATTGCTTAAAAACGGAGAAGTTTCTACCTTTGATATTAATTACAAAAATATAAATATTTATCCAAGTCCATCGAAGAGTCAGGTGTTTATTGATTTATCGGACTTAGAGGATTCTTTTTATAATTTAAAAATTTTTAACACCCTTGGTGAATTGTTGGAGACAAAAGAAATTAACGGGACTGATTTAGTTACATTGGAAAACGGCAATCTTAATTCCGGCATGTATTTTATCTATTTATATGATAAAAAAGGTGAAATAAAGAGTGCTGGCAAATTTGTATTAAAAAAATGATTATAGAA
>JAHDCK010000426.1 GCA_020629915.1 Saprospiraceae bacterium | reverse complement strand
AATCGGGCAAACAGATACATTCCATCCGATCCCATCTGAACAGAATCTGCGAATCCACCCTGATCCGTCCAGCCATCAAATTGAGGCGTTGGATAAGTATTCAATAAATTATTTCCACCAAGTGTAATCTTTAAACGATCACTGATAGTATAACTTACATTGAAATCCAGAGTCATAGCGGCTTCATAAACATCGGTAGCCACTTCATACAAAGCCGTAGCCTCCTCCTCATTAGTCGCAGGTGAATCCACCCATTGGAAATCCTGTAACTGAACTTCACTAAACTGCGTGAGGGAAAGCCCAACTCCAAGACCTTTATAACGATACCCTAAGTTCAATCCTATCTTATAATCCGGAGCAGCGGCTTCCAGATAGGCACGGGAGAATGGTCCGAAGAAAGTATATTCATTCAGGTCTCCATTGTTAATTTCCTGGATCTCTAAGTTATTGAAGTTACCAATCAATCCAACATTTAATCCTCCTTCATCCATTTTCATATTATAATTAATAACAACATCTAACCCGGTGGTTCTCGTATTCACTCCATTGGTAAAAAACTGAACATCAGAAACACCCAGCCCCAAATCTGAAGCATCAAATGCATCCGTTAATACAATTCTGTCTTTTACATCAATAGAATAAACATCAACCGTTGCACTGAGTCCAATCCCGGAACTTACGGTAATTCCCCCCGAGAGGTTTACCGCTGTTTCTTCCTTCAAAGGTTCGATACCAAATGCTCTGGTAACGGTACTCGTATTGGAAGCCAATAAGGATGGAACAGATTCCCCGGCTACGATATTATTAAAAATTAAATTATAATGAACTTGTGCAAGTGATGGTGCGCGGAAACCTGTGGAACCGGAAGCTCGTACAGAGATGTTATCAGTGATTTTATAACGGGCTGCGAGTTTGGCATTTACGGTTTGGCCAAAATCAGAGTATTGCTCAAATCGAGCAGCGGCTCCAACGAGAAAAGCATCTGTCACATTCAATTCCGTATCCAGATAAACACCAAGATTGGAGCGGCTTCGGTCAACGACATTTCCCGGGCTGTATCCTGGAAAGCCCTGAGAACCTCCAGGAAGCGCATCTCCATTGGCATCCACAGCTACTAGTTGTCTGGCCGGATCGATGATAGCTCTACCTGTGCTGTCATACGTCGCATAGGAGCCTTCTTCCCCTGCAAAGATTTCAAAATTTTCAGTACGGTATTCCATCCCAAAAGCGAGATTAAATCCAGCCATGATATCTTTGTTGTATTTACTAAAATCCAACCCGGTTACATTCTGAGATAAGCTATGACCACCAGCGTCAAAATCCGTTGGTGAAGCTGCACCCAAAGATGCGTTATTTGTACCTTTTATATAATAATGAAAATAATTTTTCCCATAAGTATGGTTAAAATCTGCTTTCCATCCATTATCAAAATTGTGACGGACACCGGCGGAAGCAGACATATCAATTATATTAGAAGTAATTCTAGGTGAAAATCCATTGGGATATAAACTTGGAACTGCTCGATTATCTCCATCTGCAAAACTTCCTCTTGTAAAAGCATAGGCGTCTGTATCCCGGAAATTTCTCCCTCCAAAGGCATAAGCTTCTGTATTTTCTCCTAGTGGTAAGGCAGAGTTAATCATAAAATTAAAACCATCCACAGCAGCAGAGCCATATCCTTTTCTCCATTCAAAACTCGGTCTCAGGGTTCTGTTTTTAGTTAAAAATTCTCCGGTAAAATTCGCGAATCCACCCTTGTCTCCAAGGCTAGCTCCGTAGTTCATGTCAATTTTCATAGTTTCTCCATCGAAGGATTTTTCTTCTCCGTCAATTCGGTTTTTACCTTCTACATTAGACAAAGGAGGATCCCATCCATCCTGGTCATCAAAAATTCCCTGTGCGAAATCACCACCAACATTGGTGCTGTAAGCCCCATAAGTGACGCTTCCTGTGATACCATCTGTTTTATCTTTTAGTACAATATTAATGACCCCGGCGATGGCATCTGAACCGTACTGAGCAGAAGCTCCGTCCCGAAGCACTTCGATTCTTTTGATAGCAGCGGCTGGAATGGCATTCAAATCCGTACCTGTATTTCCACGACCTCGAGTTCCAAAGATATTGACCAGAGAAGATTGGTGGCGACGTTTACCATTGATTAGGACAAGTGTCTGGTCTGGCCCCAATCCACGAAGGGACGCCGGGTCAATGTGGTCGGCTCCATCAGATCCGGATTGCTTTGTGGCATTAAAAGAAGGGGCAGCGTACTGAAGAATTTGGTTGATTTCAACTTTTCCATTGTCGGAAGCAAGTTCTGCAATGTCAATGACATCAATTGCAACGGGTGAGTTGGTGGAAGAACGTTTGTAAGAACGAGATCCAACGACCTGAACTTCTCCAAGCATTACCCCTTCACTCATTTGAATGTTGAGGACAGAACGACTGCCTACTTGAATAGTTTGGGTGGAATAACCCGTATAGGTCACTTCCAAAACTGCGCTTGGGGAGGATACCGATAAAGAGTATCTTCCGTCAATGTCGGTAACGGTTCCGTTCGTGGTTCCTTTCTCAACGATATTTACGGCGATGAGTGGCTCACTATTTTTATCTGTAACGACACCCGCTACGTCAAACTGGCCAAATAAAGTACTGGTTAGGATGCTGCTTAAAAGCAGACTGAAAAGAATTCTCATAAATAGTTTGATTTTGGTTAATAGATTATTACGGGCTAAATATAGTAAAACTTTGTAAAGTGTAGGTGAAATTTAATTTGAGGATCTTTTATAAAATACCAGGATAAGGCGTCGTGAGAATTATTGTAAAATTGGGGTTTGCCTTTTACAAAACTAAGATTCAATTTTTATTTTTTAAAAACCCCAAAAACGGGATAGAGCCATTAATGGATACCAAAACAAATATCATTAAAATCAATCCATAAATTGTAATTAAAATCCCTTCATAGTGTTGGTATAATGAAAAATGTCCGTGCATACTCCAGTTAAAAACCGTTCCCATGGCTCCTGTAAAAGCCAAAATAAACCCAAGAGCCAGCGTGAGGATGCCTGTTCCGTTGGCTACACCTTCCGGAGAAATCATATATCTTTTTTCCTTGTTTTCTACTTGGTCTGAATCCAGTAATTCTGATTCAGAAATATTTGAAAAAATATTTTTTCTATATGTAAAAAACGTTACTAAACCATAATGCCCCTTCCCAAAACCCCAAAACAACCAGGCCCACCAATCCCTGTTGAGTCCTTCCTTCCAAAGAACATTTAATCCGTAAAAACACATGACAATCCCTATCATTCCTAAAAGAAGTCCCATACCTGTAATTATGGTTACTCCAATCGGATGATATTTCCATTTTTGAATTTTCATTCGATAAAATTCGTCAAAAAACCAAACAATTCTAACTTTGCACCCAACTTATTTTATCAGGGCTTGTTATAATATTATGATAAAACATCATAAGGATTTTAGTTGATTTCTTTCGTGCAAACAACTATTTAAATAAATTATTATAAATAAATTATGTTTAAAAACTTTACGTTCTTTGGTACGACTATTATAGCATTTTTGCTAATGGGTTGTTTTGGAAATGCCGGGCAGGACTTGACTGCTCTGGAAGAAGAGGTCTTATATATCCACGATGATGTCATGCCTAAAACGGATGAAATTTATCGCTTACAAAAAGCAATAGAACCCTTAACAGATAAGACGACAGAAAAGGGCCAACTCGCTATAAAAAATTTAGTCGCTCTGGAATCAGCCGACAGAGCGATGTCAGACTGGATGAAAGAATATGTCCCTGCCGATACGAGAACCTCCTGG
>JAHDCK010000425.1 GCA_020629915.1 Saprospiraceae bacterium | reverse complement strand
AGTAGAAAGGAATATCACTTTCACAAAAAGATATAGCCGGACCTGCTCCGTCTCCATCGCCGTCTTTGTCGAGGTAAACCGTGACAGGAGATACGATACCATCATCGTAGTCATTACAATCCGTATTGGTCGTTGCATAACCTGCAGGTGGACTAGTAGCACAAAGCATCGCGATAACATTACCTCCCACGCCATCTCCATCCGCATCGACGAAGAAAGGTAATTGAGGGTTTATGGTTTCATAGGCACCACTATTGACGGTTCCATTTTCGATGCGGGGCTGACAAAGAATATCTGTCGGAAGGATGCTTGTCTGGATATTGTTTCCTGCGTCTATTGCAGGAGAGCCACATTGTAATTGTAAATCCCCTCCGGTAGATGGAGCTGCAGGAACATTTTGTATAAACATCGGATCAATGTTATTTCCATCTGTGATGCCATGATTACCGGAACCATCATAGATCATATTCCCTTCCACATCAAAAAAAGTAGCACTAGGATCTTTAAAATAGTCATTCCCCATTCCCAATGCTGTATTTAATGCCAGTATGCTGTTCGCAAGGTGAACTTTTCCTGCGAGATGGAAGATTCCACCACCATCTGCGCCGGCCTCATTGCCCGTTATAGTATTACTAAAAAAGAAACAGATGAAATTTGAAAGCGTATTATAGAGAAAGATACCTCCGCCATTGTTCTGGGCTTGATTACCTGAGATAAGACTATTGAAAATCATAAAACTTTCACCACTATTGCTATATATCGCTCCACCATGAAATGCACAACTGTTTCCCTGAAATTTACATTTTCTAATGGTAAAATCACTATCATAATAAAAAATGGCTCCTCCACTTCCATCAGAACTATTATTTTGGAAGGTGGAATTAGAGATATTTACTAAGGCTTGATAAGCTGACAGGGCTCCACCACCGGCCGTATTTTGGCTGCAATGGTTTCCTGTAAACAAGCAGTTGTTAATATCTACTATCGATTGATATATATTGATGGCTCCGCCAAAGTTTCCTAAGGTCGTGCGGTTGTTTTCAAAGGTGCAGTCATTTAGTGTAAGCTGGCTCCCTGTTGAAATGGCTCCTCCATACGCTAACATTGTAGGGGCACCATTTTGGAAAGTTACACCGGTTATTGTTGTGGGATTATTAAATAAAACATCCATAATTCTTTCGGTGGACGTGCTGCCATCTAAAATGGTATTGTTTACCGGTACGCAGCCAGGGGTACAATCTGTGCAAGCAATATCGTTCCCAATGATGACAAGACCATGAGAGAAATTTAAGGTACTATCCAAAAATATGGGATTTCCATCCGTTGAAGGATCAAAAGTAATGGTATCACCAGCGGCAGAAATATTCATAGCTTCCCGTAGGGTTCCGGGACCACTATCTGCCGAACTGGTCACGACATGAGTCACGGCAAATGTTTCCGTGCTCATTAGAAATGTTACCAGAAAAAAGGTAAATATGTAAAATACTTGTTTTTCAAATACAGACTTTTTCATTTTTATTAAATTTTTGGTTTCAAAATTATATCTACAAGTTATGGGCGTTTTTACCCAGAGTAAATTTTTAGGTATCGCATGATGATGTGATTCGGATGTTTGAGCAGGTACTCCATTTAAACTGACAAAAGGAATGAGGATATTCCAGGCATTCTAGCTCGGTGTTTCTTGTCAGGCGAGACGCCTGACAAGGCCTATTCGCTCTGTCAGGTGTCTCGCCTGACGAATAACTGGACTAGAATTCCAGACAATATCCACATTCTATTTATCGGTTTAAATTTATTTCTTGCCTAAGCTTTATATATAAATTATTTTAATATTAAAATAATTTATCGAACAATTGAAAAAGGCAATCGGTTTTGTTCTAATAAAATCCTTCCTATAGCTCCTTTGATTACTTTTTTTAAAGTAGAAAATTGAAAAGGTTTCGGGAGGAAACCATAGGGATTCGTTTTTAGCACCTGACGGATGAGGGTCAGTTCACTGATCCCGCTGATAAAAACTGAGGGTACCTGATATTGCTCCATAATATAACGAGCGGCTTCAATGCCATTGACGCGCCCACGAAGGTGAACGTTTAACAAAACGAGATCAGGGGGATTTTTTGAAATGGTCTTAAAAGCATTTTCAGCAAAGGCGTGAATGCCCAAAACTTCATATCCGAGTTTTTGTAAATCGACAGAGAGATGCGCTGCGATGATTAGTTCGTCTTCGAGGAGCAATATTTTAGGGGTATTTTTCATGGTCTGAATTTTAAACCAAGGTAATTGGAAAAGGAGTAAAAATCAGAAATACTTTCCGAACGGTGGGAATTCGTTTCCGAACGGTAGGAATTCGTTTCCGAACGGTAGGAGAATGGTAGAATACGAGAATGGTTCAATACGAAAATACGGGAATGATCTAATGCGAGAATGATTCAATACTTGAATGAGTTAATTTTTTTTGAAAATTATGGGGTTTATTTTTTGGAATTTAAGGAAAATGGGCGTCTTATTATAAAAGGTAATTTTATGGATAGAAATAATGCAGTTTTGAAAAAGTCGTATTTGTTTGCAATTCGAGTCGTGAAATGTTAGAACTATTTATATGAAATAAATAAGCGAAATGTACTTTTAAATCAACTATTGAGATCCGGGACTTCTATTGGGGCAAATGTGGAAGAATCTCAAGGTTGCCAATCCAGAAAAGATTTTATTGTAAAACTTTCCATCGCTTACAAGGAAGCCAGAGAAACCAAATATTGGCTAAACCTCTTCCGGGACACCGATCTCCTTCAACCCCCATTAGCCAACTCTCTCCTAAAAGATTGCGAAGAACTCTTAAAAATCATCGGTACTATTCTAAAAACAACCACAAAAAACAAATAATTTATTCTCGTATTGCATTATTCTCGTATTGAAAATTAAATCAATTTCAATCTCTTTAGAATTTCTTCGCGGTTACGGCGGCTGACGGGTATGTTTTTTCCATTTATAACAAAAAATTCCTTGTTTTCTCCTATCGCATCAATTTTATCTATATTAATAATAAAAGAGCGATGGCTGCGTATAAATTTCTTGGGGGGCAATTCCGCCTCGATAGTACCCATTGGAGTGACGGCAAAGTACTCCTTATCTTTTGTATAAACTTTGCAATAGGAACGCTCCGCTTCTAAGTATAAAATATCTCGTATAAATACTTTTATCATTTCTTCTTTTTGGCGAATGAAGAGTCGGTCGTTGAGTGTGGAAATTTGATCTTCCGCTTCCTTATTGTCGTCCTTCTCATTGGCGATGTGCTGAAAAGCAATTTTCAGATTGCGGGAGATGACTGCTCTTTGGAATGGCTTGGATACAAACGCAAAGGGACGGGTTTTGATGGCGCGGTCGAAAGTGGCGTCATCCGTATTTGAAGTTAAATATATAATAGGAATATTATAATTAGATACAATATGTTTTGCTGTTTCGATGCCGTCTAGTTCTCCCGCCAGCATGATGTCCATCAGTATCAAATCCGGGCGACTGTTTTTCAAAACAGCAATGGCGGACTCTCCGCTGGTTTGAATACCGACTACTTTGTAGCCCATTTGAGAAAGCTGCATGGAAATATCAGCTGCGATGATCATTTCATCTTCTACGATGAGAATTTTTTTGTATTGCATTTTCAGGGTGTATGAGTGTAAAAAGGAAATAAAATAAATCCAATAAAGTTCAATACATTTTAATTTAAATGAAAATATGTTTTTTTATTAAATAATTTTTATTACAAAGTATTCAATACACTGTGTAATAAATAATTTTGTAATTGTATCGCAGGCTTATTGAGTTTAAGAAATTAACCGACGAA
>JAHDCK010000424.1 GCA_020629915.1 Saprospiraceae bacterium | reverse complement strand
AACTATAGCCCCAAGATGCCTGTAAAGTACGGGATAAAATATTAGAAAAGATTTTTTTTCTTCTCTAAGAATTTCGATATCCTCCTTAGTGGTATTGTTTTTTTCTATATAAAATTTTTCTGGTTTTTTCTGCCTTTTTTCTGGTGCCTCCGTTTCAGTGTCAGTTTGGGTTTCTCCCTCCTCTGGATTTTCAAATGCCGCAGGATTAACATTTTCTACATTTAAATTGTCTGCAAATTTTAAAAGAGAAAAAATAATTTGATTGCGTTCCAATTCCTCATCCTCTGGCGAAATAGTCCCCTGAATACTTTGCTTCTCTAATTGAACAAGTCGCGATTTTAAAACCAACAAAGAATTGAACTCTTCTGCTTGCGGATGCAGAACTTGTTCTAAGTTATCAAATCCCTTTCCTAAATCCAGAACGATTTCATTTTTGATTTTCTTTATTAATTGCAGCACTTTATCTTCGGTACTCATTTTTTTTATATTTTAATAAAAGAGGTTCCGGAAATGCGAATCCCATTTTTGTTCAGGAAGTAAATATAATAAAATCCACTTTGAATATCTTCCAAATTCCAAGTTGTTGACTTTTGAGTGACTGGAAACTGTTGAATAGCTTGACCAAGGTTATTTACAATTACAACAGATTTAATGCTGGAAAATGCCTCTACTTCAAGGAGCATTTGACCCGTAGTCGGATTTGGAAATAAAGAAAACTCGTATTCTTTTATTCCTTCAACTGAAACAACAGAAGGTGAAAAATCCCAGGCTTCTTCCATACAAGGTTCAATATTGCTCAAGCTCGGTGGACCATTAAACAAACTAAAACCCTGATCCCACTCCCAGTAACAATAGGGAATACTCAGGTTTTCAAGTGTATTCCGCACATCGGAAGTATGGCGGCAACGACTCTCCCACCCACCTGGAAAAAAAGAACCCCACTCATCACAAATCAGCGGCAGACCATTGGTGAGCATCCAGTTTTGAGCCGTTTGTAAATCCTGAGTAATTTTAGACAAATTACCATCATTCATATAATTATTAAAGGCACCTTCTCCCCAGGTTCCAATCACTAAAGGATCAATTGAAGGCATGGCATTTGCATCGTAGGGATACGGAATCCCCGTTGTTGCGACGGGATCGCCTACCCAAGAGGCGCCCTGATGGGTAAAGACAAAGGGTTCGTAGTAATGAAAATCATATATAATATTATCGTCATCAAATATTTCCAATTGCAATAATCCCTGGATGCTATTCCAGTTTGTTCCACCTACTATCAAGGTGTGACTGCTTGTAACCGTCCGAATTTCTCCCAGGATGTATTCAGCAGAAATCTGCCAGTCAGCAGCATCCATATTGTAGGGTTCATTATATATTTGAAAAAATACTCTGTCCGGATTTGTATTAGAATAACGCGTGGCGATTTGTTTCCATAGTTCACCAATTCTAATGCGTTCGATATCTTGATTATTGGTATTCAGATTTCCATGGTGATAACAAATAATAATATTCATATTATTTTGTTTTGTCCAACTAATCATGGAATCCACCGCTTCAAAATATTCTACCCTATCTATATCGTAGGGCGCAATACCATCCTCCCAATGATGAAAAGTAACCGGAAGACGCAAAGTTTTTATTCCTGTTTCTGCCATGAGTTGAATATCGTCTTTATAACCAGGCAGCAAGGACAAATCTAAATAATCCATATAATTATTATTGGGATCACCTGTCCAATACCCTTCCAGCCAGGAAAGATTCATGCCTTTACCCATTGTTTGAACCCGTTGCCAGGCGATATTTTGAGCAAACACATAATGGTTCATTAACAAGAAAAATAAAACAAGAATATTTTTATATAATTTTTTCATGTTAGAGTTTTAATCAATACAAAATATTATATATAAAACTTAATTTCGTCCTTCACGTTTACTGGTTATTCCTCCCCATATTCTATTAAAAAGGTAACTCACTACGCTAATTACAGTTTTAAATAGAATAATAAAAATCATAGAGATAGAATCAATATGCATCCAACCAATAATAGCAAACAGACCAATGAGGATAAATTGCTGTATAAAAACCCGAAGGCTAAAGCTCATTCCTTCGTTGATGAGACCGGTATTTTCGTATTCTTTTTCTTTTACAAATTTGGTGCGGTAAGCATAGGTATGTTCTATAAATAATAAAAACAAAAATACGAGCATCAAATTTATTGAAAAAATCCCCAAATCCAGCTGCCCGGAATTATGTTCAAAAAATCCCCAAAACCCAAAACCGTCCCCGGAGACCAGGGAGATAATCATCAATTGTATAAACAATAAGGGAAGCCACAAAATCATAAAAGTAAAATACAAAATGCCTCTTGCCCCTTTCCTCACCCACGAAAAACCCGGCATTCTAAAACCGAGATTGACCGTTGGTGTATGTTCACTGATGGTATTGGCTACGCTTTGTGCCTGATCGACAAAGAGAGCGAGTGTATACTTTGACCGCCACATCTTTCTGAGGGTAATCCAAAGTAAAATGATCGTTTCGAGGGCATATAAATAGAGTGCTTCGATAGCAGACCAGCCCCACCACAGGACAGCAAACAGGGGTAATAAATCTACCAGAATGATAAAAAAAACAAAAGAAGAGGATTGTTTTAAATATTTAAAATACTGATTTAGAAAATAATTTTTCAGATTCATTTTAAAACTAAAATTTTAAATATATAATAATTTATTGAGGAACCCCATCCTTATTAGTTTCCAAAATAAACATTTTATATCTTTGTTCTGCCCCGGTCTGGAAATTTGAATTTCCAAGGATAAGAATATTCTGATTGTCTTTTTCTACCACCTTTCTTCCCTGATCTGAAAGTGGACTCCCATAGGCCTTAGTCCATTTTTCACTGCCTTGCCCATCCAGCCGGGATAAAATTACATCAAATTCTCCATTTCCTACTGTACTGCTTTCGGATAAAACCAATAAGTCTCCGTTTTCGGCTTCCGAAATATCTGAAACGATATTGTTATTAATTTCGCTAAAACGTTTTCCCCAAATCCGATCCAAATTTACATCTATTTTTTGTATATATAAACTAAAATCTAGAAAGGAATTTTCTCCTAAAGAATAATACACCAAAATATTACCATCCTCCATTAGTTTAATATCACTTGATTGAGGCCAGCATTCTACTTCGGATTCAATAATTTTGGATGCAATCAGATCTCCATCCATATTAAACTTATATAATTTAATGTTATCCATAACCGCTCCGTATTCTGCAAGGACTAAAATAGAGTTATCCTCCGGGAGATAAAGCACTTTTCTCATAAAGGTAATCTGTTCCTCCGGGACTTCTTTACTCCAAATTTCATCTCCTTGATTGGATATTTTTGCAAGGTAGAATGTACTATCAAATAAAAAAGCACCATCCTCAATTTTTCCTAAAACTGCAAAATTCTGATCAGGAAGTTCCGCAATGGAAAACCCGGATTCGCCTCTATTAGATTCTCCTAGTTCTTTTTGCCAAACCTCAAATCCCTCTTCAGTAATTTTCCTCAAATCAATATTTGTCCCCGAGGTTCCATTCTCACTAACCATGCTGCAATACATCAAGTGATTATCACTGGTTCGGATCAAGTCCATTGACCTGTAAATATTTAAAACATCTGGATTTAGAGGATTGTCATTTGAAATTTCATACTCCGGCGTTAAAACCAAAATGATCGGATCGGTATCCCAGGTAAAATCATCGCCGCCGTTTCCGGAAATGACCACAGATTGATTTGGCAATAACTCCATATCGTCTACTGTGGTTTTTAAGTTTTCAAAAAAAATAAAAGACTCAGAAGAAAAAGTTTCCAAATCA
>JAHDCK010000423.1 GCA_020629915.1 Saprospiraceae bacterium | reverse complement strand
AAAATACTTCGTATAATTGATCTACAAATGGAACCGGGGCACTGCCCCTCAAAAAACCCTTATTATGTCAATGACATTGCCCTTAAGACGAGAAGCAGCATTGAAAAGTTTCATCCGGGCGTTCTAGGACTCTAACTTTTTCCTAAGCATCTGATTGGACAATTTAGGATCGGCTTTTCCTCTGGTGGCTTTCATCACCTCCCCCATGAAAAATCCAATCAATCCTTTTTTGCCTTTTTGGTAGGCGGTTACTTTATCCGGGAATTTTTCTAATACATTGTTTATGGCACTTTCCAAAAAGTCGGTATCAGAATTTTGTAATACGTTTAATTTAGATGCCATTTCTTCCGGTGATGTATTCGGATGTTTGAGCAACTCCGGCCAGACCCGCTGATAGGCAATTGACGCACTTACTTTATTGGAGGAGATCAATTCAATAAAGGCATGAATATTTTCTTTTTCTATAGGAAAATCAAAAAGGCTTTTTCTTAGTTCTTTTGCTTCGGGCAGGATTTTATTTATTAATAAATTTGAAATCAACTTATAATTTGAATTATTTTCTATCAGAAACAAAAAATAATCTCCGGGCATTTTCTCCTCCGTCAGCAAAGCTGCTTCGTATTCAGACAATTGATATTTTTGAATAAAATCTGATTTACGCTCGGCAGGCATCTCAGGCATAGAATTTTGAATTCTAATTATATCTTCTTCTACTATATTTACAACTGGCAAATCCGGTTCTGGAAAATAGCGGTAATCATGTGCTTCCTCTTTTTCCCGGAGCGGATAAGTTTTCCCGGACTCCGGATCAAAGGTGCGGGTTTGTTGTATTACTTTTTCTCCCTTATTTAAAACTTTGGTTTGTCGCTCTTGCTCGTACTCCAAAGCTTTCTTTGCAAAGCGGATGGAATTGACATTTTTGACCTCGGTACGGGTTCCGTATTCTGAACTTCCCATGGGCCGAAGCGACAAATTACAATCACAACGCATAGAACCTTCTTCCATATTTCCATCCGAAATATCTAACCACTTCGCCAACTTGCGCAATTCCGAAAAGAAAATGGCGGCTTCCTCCGGCGAACGCAAATCCGGTTCGGTGACGACTTCCAACAATGGCACCCCTGCCCTGTTCAAATCAATACAAGAAAAACGAGGATCGAGATCGTGAATCGACTTCCCGGCATCTTCTTCTATATGAATATGATGTATGCGTATTTTTCTGGTTTGATCTTGAACTGTTATTTCCAAAAAACCTCCCTGACAGATTGGATTTTCATCCTGGGTTATTTGATAGCCCTTGGGTAAATCCGCATAGAAATAATTTTTTCTATCAAAAAAAGAATTATTTGAAATTTCACAATTCAAAGCCAGTCCCAAACGAATGGCTTTTTCTAAAACCCCTTCATTTAATCTTGGAAGCGTTCCCGGATGACCCAGGCTGATAGCACTAATATGTTCGTTTGGTTCTGAGCCAAATGCTGCCGAGTCTCCACAAAAAACTTTACTATTGGTATTCAACTGGATATGAACTTCCAGCCCGATAACCGTTTCGTATTTACTCAAACTATATCCTTATTTTATCCATTTAACAGTGTCCTTCAGTGTTTTTGTATCATACAAAAGTAACTGCTCTTCATCTACATATAAAATTTTAAATTGTGGTCGAAAGGGATTATTAATGACCATTGTATCATAATATATCATATACTTAAATCGATTCTTTTGTCCCATAAAAAAAACAGAGTCTCCAGAGATTTCCATATTGACCGCTGGATTTTCAGCCATCTTCCATTTCCCCTCAAAATAGTTTCCAAAATCCTTACTCATTTTTTTATTTTTACTTGCGCTTGTTTCTCCCAGTGGCGTTTCCGGGGAGTCACTCGCAGTATCTGAAGTACAGGCGACTAAAAGTACGACTAGAAAAAAATAAAAAACATAAAATATTTTCTTATCCATTTGATTTTTTTTAGATTATTATTTCAACTTCAAAGGTAAAGATTTTTATTAAAATTTTTCCCGGGAACTATTCTACGCCTTAGTTTGTATATAAAACGAACCTTTAAATTTTAAAACATGAAATATTCTGTAAATTGGTTGAAGGAACAAATCGAAAATGGCTTTGAACCAGACTATCTTTTCTTCTGGGGACATCGCCGGGATAAGAACGGACAGGTCGGGAAAGGCTGCCTGAGTCAATGGTGGAAACAGGATTTTACTGTAGAGGGAAATACCTACGCCTCTGCTGAACACTGGATGATGGCCGGGAAAGCACGCTTGTTTAAAGATGAAGAAATGCTTAAAAAGATCATCGCTTCCACAGATCCTCAAGAAGCCAAAAAGCTGGGACGGAAAGTCCAAAACTTTGATCATGACGCCTGGAATAAAAACAAATATGAAATTGTCAGGGAGGGAAATTTGTACAAGTTTGGGCAATATGAAAATCTAAAAGGTTTCCTACTGGCTTCCGGTGATAAGGTGATAGTAGAGGCGAGTCCCTACGATCGAATTTGGGGAATCGGGATGAATCAAAGTGATCCCCGTGCCCTGCATCCGGATCAATGGCAAGGAGAAAATTTACTGGGATTTGCCCTGATGGAAGTTCGGGATGAATTGAGAAAATAGAAAATTTTAAAATCAGGTTGTATATGGCACTTGCAACCTGATTTTGCTTGTGGGTCTTTCCTTTACTGAATCTATTACACAAAAGCTGATGGACAATAAATGGGAATATTAAATTGGATTTCCTATTTTTAGGAATGGATTCTCCCTTCTTTAAAGACAACTTCGGATTTAATGCTTTTACTCCGGAACACTACTGGGCAGTTTTCGTCTGTTTTGTTTATGGAATTGCCTATATTTGGTATGCCCGAACTCAAAAGCATTACATAAAAAGTAATTTATTTAATATATTAGGATTTTTTGTTTCTGGTTACGTAATTTTTTGGACGTTTGTAAAACTGCTTCAAAACAATTTTAATCCTCTGGAAGATTACCCTTTCATTATCTGTAATGTAATGGCTTTATTCCTACCTGTCTTCACCATTACAAAGAGTAAATTAATATACGAAATTACTTTATTTTGGTCAATTTTCTTTACTTTTCAGGCGATGATTACGCCGGACTTTTATCACAGCTTTCCGCATTATAGTTACTTCAAATTTTGGATTGTCCACGGAGGTGTCGTCCTGGCATTGATGTATGCGACTTTTGTTTTTCATTATCGCCCTACCTTTAAGAGTATTTTTAAATCAGTAGGCGGCTTGTTAGTTTATATGGGAATTGTAGCTATGTTAAATAAAATTATAGGTGCGAATTATTTTTATCTGAATGGAAAACCGGAAACAGCATCTGTGATGGATTATTTTGGAGACTGGCCGAATTATATTTTCTGGGGTTTGCTTTTGATTATTCCTATTTTTATTATAATTTATATCCCGTTTTATTTAGAATTATTATATAAAAAAAAGTATAACAAACTTGTTGAGTCCAAATAATAAACCGACGAAAATAAAATTTTCATAGTTAAATAAAAACATATAATACTTTGTCATCTCGAACGAAGTGCCGCCCATCCGCTAGCGGTTTCTTCACTTAAAAGTCCAAAGGGACTTTTACCCTTCGGGATCGTTCAGTCACATCAAAACGCAAGGAACATTTTCCTATTCTTTATTTCCGGGATTTCCTGGGAATCAGATTTTCATTTTTAGACGAGATTTCTCCTCACTGACGCAAGGTCAGCACAGGCTCGTCGAAATGACAACTCTATTTTTTGTTTTTCAGAAGTTCGTCTGGTAATTTCTAAAAACCTATAAGTGTTTTACTCTTCCCTCTCCTCAATCCACGCCTCAATCTCCTGAATAAAATGCTC
>JAHDCK010000422.1 GCA_020629915.1 Saprospiraceae bacterium | reverse complement strand
AGAAATTAAAAAATCGTTCAAAGTATTTTAAAGATTATTGTGGCCGGTTACTTAACAAACTTATTGAGATTAAATAATTAACCGCCAAACTTTGAAAAACAAAAAAATAGAGTTGTCATTTCGACGATAGGAGAAATCTCGTCTAAATATGAAAATCAGATTCCTAGGAAACCTCTGAAATAAAGAACAAGGTACTGCTCTTTGCTTTCAGACAAGATCTCTCACTTCGTTCGAGATGACAAAATATTATATATTTTTTCTTTATTATTGTAATTTTACTTTCAAAGGTTATTTTACTATAACTCAATAAGCCAATTTTACTTAATAATAATTTTCCAAAACGCCATTTACGTATTTGGAATTTTTAGTCAGGCGAAAAGGAATAGATTGTAAAATATCATCTATGTTTTCCTCCCAATCTGCATCGTATTTTATCTCTAAAATCAGGGCATCATCTTTCCTTGCATTTTGCTGAAAAAATAAATTGCCATTGAATAAATAGAACACAATTTTTTCATCCAGTGTTGCCCGCACCCGTTCATCCCAGGAAACGAGATAGTGCCGATAATACCGTACCAAAATCACAGGCCGCAATTCAAGGCCCGGTTCCAGAAATTCCTTCAGCCATTGCTGCATATCAAATCCCCGGTACAATTGAAAATCGCGCAAAGTTACCCTTTCTTTTGTTCCCAGTAAATTAGTTTTGATCTTTTTTTCAAGGATGGGATTTTGAGCAATGCGAACATCCTCCCCGTACCAGCGAATGCGGTATTTGACGCGATTGGAAATCCCGGCCTGATTTTCCTGAAGGGCATCAAAGGCGGGCGTGTCCAGGTAAATGCTGTTGATCCAGCGTTGCGGGAAAGCTGTTTTGAAGGAAGCCGGATTGGTTTTCAGCACTTGCAGGACTTCCTGTACGCCCGTGTTTTTTATTCGATATTTGCGTTCGTATCGCACTATTTTTGTATTTGTTTTTTTCCGTTTATTTCAATAACAGCTCCCTGCTGAATAAAATATTCCGTTTCCACACTTTCTGTATTCATTTTTTTAATATAAATATTTCCTGCGCCGAATTGAGCTAATTGTTCGTAGGCAACCAATCCCTTTTGTGCATTTTTTAAATTTAAATCATTAATTATAATATAGGATAAATCTCTTGATGAAATACCTGTTTGTACTTCTGAGATGTCGGCTTGCTTCCCTTCTACCCTGCCGTGATAGTTGATATTAATACCTGATTCATTTGTTTTATTTATATTAATTTTATCAAATTCCAAAAATCCACCAGACACTTCCAGCGCATCTTTTCCTGTATTTGTAAAATAAATATCCCTAATTTTTCCATTAGAATAATCCACATCTAAAGCATCACCAGAACTGTTATCAAAATGGCAATCCGCCATTGTATAATTAGAATGAATTAAGTTCAAGGCGTTTTCTGCCTTTGCTCCGTAGAAAAAACATCGCTGAAAATCGGCATCCGATCGATACAAAGTAACACTTCCTTCTGCTTGTTGATTGTCCTTTTTTCTACGGCTCAAATTTTTGAAATACACATTTTTAAAAATTGATTTTCTACCCACATCAACTAGCAACACGCCACCGCCATCCTCGTTGTTCGCCTGAATAAAAATGGGGTTTTCTTTTGTTCCCTGAGCTAGTACAACACCATACGAAACTAAGGAAGCATTATTCGATAATTTTATATTCGTTCCAGCCGGAATGCGCAATAAAAAACCTTCCGGGATGATGATGTCTTCATTGACAACTTGCTCACCTGGTTTAAAAATATACGTAGAATCTTTTTTTGTCAACCACTTCGCCGGGACAAATTTCCCCGAAGCGACCTTGGCTATCGTCCCCGTTTGTGGTGCCGGCCATTTGTAAACCGGAAAGCGAACAACCTTGCTTGTTCCCAGGACTTTTACAAAAATATTTTTGGGTTTCCCAAAAGTTACAACCGGATAACGCCGCACCGGAACTTCCTTGTGAAAAGCTTCGAGAATGATTTTTTCTTTGGGTTTGATGTCCGGATTTTGATCCCCGTAACCAACAACTTCCAAGGGAAAATAATGATAATTTTCCAATATAACTGAATTGCCTTTATCCCGATAAGCCTTTAGAGAAATCTCCTCCATCGGGAAGAAAGTCTTGTTGATTTCCGCAGCATTTCGAAATTCATTTTTCCAGTTATATTTATAATTGGCATATTCTAATTGTATAAATTTTTCCCGCTTTTTTATTTCAGGTAAAATGGTTTCCAGGAAAGCAGTAATGTATTCTTCCTGGCTAAATTTCTCTAAATAATATAAGTATTTTTTTACAAATTCTAAATCATTAAATACTTTTTTATGAAATACCACATCCATTCCAACCGGATTATAATCCTCTGGTGTCCGGCTGTTGTACTGTGCTCCGGTAAAAGTAGGAACATTCATATATTTTAAACCTTCTTCATTGAATCCGTCATAACCGATGGGTTCCAGCAATCCGGTGTGGGCGTTGTAGTAAACCCGCAGGTTGGTATAATTAAAGGCGTGCCAGCTCCCACAAACGTCCTGGATGGCCAAAAACTTCCCTAAAATATCCGGATCAAAAACTTCTGAAGCTGTTTTATTTCCATTTATAAAATCATAATATAAAGATTGCCCGGTTAGAAATTTTTGATACATCAAATCATCCTTAAGCATTCCTTTTGCATCTATTGCTTCAATCTGTCCACTTTCAAACCAGGCCGGAGAATCCTCAATTGTCTTGGAAGCATGCAGCCACATTCCCTCCTCGGAGATGCGAATGATTGGCCCTGGTGCCCGCTTGAAATTTTGTAACAACCCCTGATTAAAATGTTCCTCGTAGGCATAAATCCCAAGGACTTCATCATTGAGTGACAACTGAAAAAAGTCGTAGCGATTGGTTAAAATATTTTCATATATCAATAATTGATGGAACACCCATTCGTTGAGGTGATGACGGGAAACGGATTTGTGGGCAGAAAATTCGGTCAGGCCATTCCAGGCATTTCCCTTGTCGGCCCGAATGCGAAAGGACCATTTTTTATCTTTCAAATGATCTAATAAGTCTCCTTTTAATCTGATTTTTACCGGAGTAAAATCCTCTCCTTCCTCCAGGCGTGCGGGCACCAAATCTTTTTTCCCTGTAATAAGATTTCCCCGGGCAAATGCTTCCGAACGTTTAGCCCGCAATTTATCCACATCAGCGGGATCGACACGAAGATTGATTAAGGGAAGCGCCCCTTCAGCGGCGGCAATTGCTTGTCCCGATTTTATCCTTTTTATTTTCAAATTATCAAAATATACCGTTCCTTCTTTTTTAGAATTATAAGGATAAATATTCAACTCAGCTCGCTCAACTCCAAGTGGAATCGTAATTGTTTTTTCAATATATTCCCATTCGCCCTGCGTTCTGGACGACACATTGGCCGTTTCAAAATAATCCCAATTGCCCTGAAAAGCTAGGTTCCCAAATCCGTCTGTTGTATTTCTCCATATCCCTGCTTCAAACACATCCCCACTGTTCACATTCGTAAACTTCATCCCGGGACCATAGACATGTTCTTTAGTTAGTTTGCTTGAAAAACTTCCCTGAAAAACTTTCTCGTCGCTTTGAGTTTTGGCATTGGTGAAGGTGTGGCCTCCTGAAGAAAAATTGTTTCCAAAACGGGATTCCATATCACAAAAATATATATTATCTCCGCCTATTCGACTTGAAAAAAATGTAAATAAAAGCAATATCAACAGACCCAAAGCAATAAGTCCAATGCTTCGGGGAGTAAAAACGGGTTTTCTCTGTTGACCTTTTATTAGCATTTTTATTTATATTAAAATGTACAACAAACTTATTGAGATTAAATAATTAACCGACGAA
>JAHDCK010000421.1 GCA_020629915.1 Saprospiraceae bacterium | reverse complement strand
TCAAAAACTCATTTCAAATTAAATTTAACATTATTATGTCCAGTTACTTATAATACCAGAAGTTTATATAAAATTCCTAGATTTTTGACTAAATTTGATTATATTTAAGGAAACCTTATAAGATTTCCTGTATTTTCCCAATTTTACAATAAATTGATAACCAGTTTTATATTTTAAAGTATATTGCAATTTTGAATAATAGGTATATTCCTTTAAACCAAACTATTGTGTTATTCACTACCTAAAATTAACACAAAACTACCATCAGATGAATTGGCTCCATAACCTCAATGCCAGTACTGAAAAAATAAATTACGAAGCGTTTCTAAAAGAAAAATTCAACCAGGTTATTTTTCTAACAATAGTTACTTGCCTTGTATGTACTTTTTTTCTTTACATATTTAATATTAAACTTCTCAGTCTTTACCTTTCTATTGGATTGTTTGCCCTTGCACATATCTTTAGTTTATATGCCAATTTTAAGAATAATTATAATTTATCACTTTGGTTAAATTTCCTTCCACCGGTATTCTTTTTTCCCTTCCTCTCTTTTACTTTTCCTTTTTTAAATCTCGAAGGGGTTTTTTCTCTTTTAACGGCTATTGCCGGATTAGTTTTCATAATCAATGACAAGTGGAAAAAAATCGTATTTTATTTCTATGCCGCCCTGACGTTGTTCCTTCAATCCTACGAATCTTTTTTTACTATACATGAGGCACCTAGTGCCAATCACAACATAATAAACATTATTTTAATATTTGCATTTTTAATTCATTGTATTTCTCTGTTAATGTTAATGCAGCAGACCTATGGGTTTCACCTGAGTCAGGAAAAAAAACAAAGAGACGATCAATTAATGGAAGGATTGAACTTTATGGAATCTCTTATAAATACAATTGAATTTCCTATTTTTTTCAAAGGAACGGATGGCGTTTATATTGGATGTAATCAGGCTTTTGCAGATTTGCATCAAATCTCAAGGGAGAAAGTTACCGGGATGACAATTGAGGATTTTACGTATAATGATTTTACACAAACCTATAAAGACACCGATCAGGTTCTTCTTAAGAAAAAAAGTAAAGTCATATACGAAACAAAAACTATGCTCCCTGACAAAAAAATATTGGATATCATTGTATATAAAAGTTTATTTTATAACAAGCAAAAAGAAATTGCTGGAATCCTGGGGATTTTCCTGGATGTGACTGAACGAAACAAGGACAAAAAAATTATTGAAACTCAATTACAAGAACTGGATAAAATGAATTCTGCCTTGGTGGAAAGTAATCAAAAACTGGAAAATTTTGCCTTTGAAGCCTCCCATGATCTCAAAGCGCCCATAAGAACCATTAACAGTTTTGCAGAACTACTCAACCGAAAAGCCCGGCCAAAACTTAATAAAGATGAAATGGAATACGTTGATTTTATCATTTCTGCCTCCCGCAATCTGGATGAAATGGTGAACAACCTTCTTCATTATTCCAGATTGAATACTAAACCCCTCAATATTACACCTGTAAATATTAAGAATACGATAGAAATTATTTTATTGGAATTGGACACCCTAATTAAGGATAAAAATCCAGAGATCATTTTTCAAAGTTTGCCGGAGATCATTCACGCAGATAAACTTTTTATGCGTTTGATTTTTCAGAATTTAATTTCTAATGCCATCAAATATGGCCCTGTTGAAAAACGCCCAAAGATAGAAATTGAGGGTTGGGAAACAGCTAATAATTGGGTCTTTCAAGTCAAAGATAATGGTATTGGTATTCCAATAGAACAACAAAAAAACATATTTGATTTATTTCATAAATTACATGCCCAACACGAATATGAAGGCAATGGAATTGGACTGGCTATTTGTAATAAAATTGCCAAACTTCACAATGGCCATTTTGAATTGGAATCAAAAGTCCATCAGGGAAGCACCTTCCGATTCTATATCGACAAATCCCTTTCCCAACCTAAGGCCAGCCCTATCCCTAATGAAAAAGGTGTTTAGACAAATCCTGTGGTAATGGAAACTGCAAGTCTTGAAAAATTCAGTCGCCCATACGAGAAATGTCTACACTATTTTCATAGCTATCGCTTCTTCATTTTTCTTCACCTTTCGTTTCCATGGGATTTGTAAAAATAAACCCTAAAAATTCAATGATGGACTAAACCTTTTATTGTTTTTTCCATTTTACTTTCTAATAGAAATTTGTTTCTTATGAAAGTTTACACAAAGGAGTGGGTTCAAATTTTGCCCATTACTCTAGAAGAAGCCTGGTCTTTTTTTTCCCGTCCCGAAAACCTAATGGAAATCACACCTGATGATTTTAAATTGATAATAAAAACAGATATTAAAAATATTGAAGTATATCAGGGCATGCTAATTGAGTACACCGTTAAACCCATGTTCAATATTCCCATGAACTGGTTGACAGAAATCACTCAGGTCAATAAACCGAATTATTTTATTGACGAACAACGTTTTGGACCTTATGCCCTTTGGCATCATGAACATCATTTTGAAGCCGTGCCGGAAGGAATAAAAATGACCGATAAATTGTTTTATGCTATCCCGTTTTGGTGGATTGGACGAATAGCTAATGCGCTGTTTGTAGAAAAAAAGGTGGAAGAAATTTTTGAATTTCGCTATAAAAAACTGGAAAAACTATTTCCGTTATCTAAAGCATCTGTCGTATAAAGTAAGTAGCTACCTTTTTTGAAAGGATGTCAAAAAACACTTAACTTTATGCGATGGATTCAAACAAAACCAATTCGCCAATAGCTCCGTTTTCCTGCCGGTATAGTCCGCAAATTCCGGAATTGCTAGGACAACTGCGCTGCACCATTGCCATTACAACTTATCAGGCTGGCAAACTCATTTTCCTTTCGCCTAAGGATGAAAACCAACTCATCCAATTGCCCAGAACCTTCCAGAAACCCATGGGGATTGCCCATCATCCCACCAAGGATAAACTCGCCCTGGCTTGTAAAAATAAAATCATCATCCTGCAAAATTCTCCTGACCTGGCGAAACATTATCCCAAAGCTCCCAATACTTATGACGGGATGTATTTCCCCAGACTAAGTTATTTTACGGGACCGCTGGATATTCATGATTTGTACTTTGGTAAGGATGAAAAACTATACGCAGTCAATACCCTCTTTTCCTGCATCATGACCGTTGATGACGATTATAACTTTACCCCGGTTTGGAAACCTCCGTTTATTGATAAATTCGCTTCTGAGGATCGTTGCCATCTCAATGGACTTGCACTCAAAGATGGAAAACCCAAATATGTCTCGGCCTTTAATCAGGGCAATACACCGCAAAGCTGGCGGGAAGTTGTAACTACGGATGGAATAATTATGGATATGGATTCCAATGAGGTGGTGGCTGAAAATTTACCCATGCCACATACTCCCAGAATATTCAACAATGACTTATACGTTTTATTGTCTGCTACTGGTGAGTTAGTTAAAATAAATTTAAATACAGGAAAATACGATGTAATTACCCGGATAGAGGGATTTGTTAGGGGAATGTCTTTATATAAAGATTATTTATTTATAGGACTTTCTAAGTTACGTCAAAACTCTTCCACCTTTGCAAAGTTAAATATTGCCCAAAAAGCTAATCATTCAGGAATAGTTGTTGTACATTTACCCACCGGAAGTCAAGTTGGAGAAATTCGTTACTTATCCTCCGTAGATGAAATATACGATGTCCATATTCTACCCGACAAAATCCGTCCCAACATATTAAACACAATGACTCCTGCTCATTTTACCGGATTATCTATTCCGGAAGCTACTTATTGGGCGAGAGAGTTACCAGGTAAAAAATAAAAGCAAGATTTACGCCTCTACCTTCTTTTTAATTTAAAAATTATA
>JAHDCK010000420.1 GCA_020629915.1 Saprospiraceae bacterium | reverse complement strand
CCGGAAACGAAATCCGCATGAAAATGCGTTTCAAAAATATATTTAATTTTTACATTTGCTGCTTTGGCCTTTTCGAGATAGGGTTTGGTTTCCCGCAGAGGATCAATGATAGCGGCTTCGCCGTTGCTTTCAATATAATAGGCTCCCTGGGCCAGACAGCCTGTGTAGATTTGTTCTATTTTCATGGTAATGTATTTTTATATTAGTAACCAACACAAAATACGGAAATTTGGTTGAATTGAATGACACGGATCATTTTCTAAAATTTTAAAACATACCACTCTCCTCCCCTGCGCATAGATTTTTCCGGGAATCCCACTTCCTGAAAATCTTCGATCCCGACCATGTTCCGCATTTCAATCCGCATTTCCGCACCTTCCAGATCCCAATGAGATTTAGCAAACTGAAACTCAAAACCATCATAGGGCAAAACGGTTTTCAATGCTAAATTACCTTTGGCTCCTCCTTCTTTTTGTTCTTTCATTTTACCCCGATCAAACAGGACCGTATTGGCCGTCCAGTGATTGATATAACCCCATTGGGTAGGTGGTGTGCGATCGTCCCAGACCTTTTCTTTCAGATGGCGTTCACCAAGTTGAGCCGAGGCGTGGATATTGTATAATTCCCCTTTTATTTTAAAAAACATATCCACATAAAATGGAAATTTTGTTTTCTTTTTTACACCTATATAATAATACTGCGCATCCTGCTTGAGATAAAGATCATACATCTTTCCCATTGGTGTTATCTTGCTGCCTTTCCACTCCTCCGTTTCCAACTGCCCATTGATCATGGGATGAGTTTGCGTGGTTTGGGCGGGTTTTGTGTTGCATGCCGAGAGGAGAAGGAAAGGGAAGAGTATCTTTATATAATTTATCATTTAAATATATTTTTTATATAAACCCAATTTAATAATCTTTATGAATTTTCTTAATTTCAACACCTTCGATTTTCTTATTTTTATTTATAAAAAAATAAACAACGTAGTCATTATCATGTAGTATAGTGGATGCGCACTTTTCAGATAACATATAGGAAAAAAGATCAGCCTCTTCTAAATTAGGTTCTCCTAACAAAGCTTTAATTTCTTCCATCCTCAATCCCGAAAAACAATTTTTATTGTGTTCAAACTTTTCAATTAGCTTTTTATTATTATAATAACAATTCAATTTTTTATGCCTTTTCCAATTTTTATTGATATACATAAAGAATGAACTACAGGGCTCCATTTGGCCATTTGGTATGACTCCTTTAACCGTCAAAAAGTTTTTGGAAACAGAATTGCAGGAAACAAAAAACAGAAGGAGTATAATTATTAAATATATTTTATCCATATTAAAAAAGCTCACAGGAAAAATATCCCATGAGCTTAAAATTATTTAATTTTTATAAATTATAATTTTATAAAAAATCTACTTTTCCGCTATCTAAGTTATAGTAAGCCGGAACGATTTTTACAGATCCTTTATTCACGGCATCGCTGATGATAGAAGAACGAGACATCAAATCTCCTGCAGTCAGTTCCGCATTCTTTTTGACGACATCGGCAATAGCTGCACCTTCTCCACAAGCATCGATCGCTGGTGCGATATGCGCCAGTAAGTGATTGATATTGTACCCGTTGTTTCCTCCGGCTACGGCAGCAGTTACCGCTCCGCAACTTTGGTGACCCAACACGACGATCACAGAAGACCCGCAATGCGCTACGGCATATTCTATACTGGCAATAGAAGAACTGTTTGCCACATTACCGGCTACGCGTACCACGAAAATCTCCCCTAACCCGGTGTCAAATGCCAGTTCTGGAACCACGCGGCTGTCCGCACAACTTAAAATAATAGCATAAGGTGCCTGTCCGCTTACGAGTTCGGTACGTCTGGCACTGTCTTGTAATTTTCCATCTTTTTGATCCGCTACAAAGCGATCGTTTCCGGTTTTTAACCGATCTAAAATTTCAGAGATTGTCATAGTTTACATTAAATTTTTACTTATTAAAAATAAAATATTTCTTTATTATCTTGCAAGATAATCATTATTATAAAAATTAAAAAGAAAAAAGGTTCAACTACTCCCCTGCTTTATGACTTAATCTGAGAATAGCTTTACTGTCCTGGAGGACATTTTTAAAGTCGTTGGCGGCTTCCAGCAAAATCCGGTAGCGTTCTTCCTGGGTACAATCCCACAAAATGAGCCTTGAATTCAGGACTTCCACATTCGCCAAAACAGTGAGTTCAAGTACGGTGGCATTATCCCGCATATTCCCTTTTGCGTTCGGGTTTACCGCTTTCCATTGTTTGGCGGTCATCCCGAATACGACCTCGTTGAGCATATCGGCCTCACTGGAAAATACAAGTGCTTTTTTGGAAGACGGCGTATCTTTGGGTGGAATCAGATAGTCCCGGATGGTTTCGGTGAGGATAAAATAATTGGCTTTTGAAATTTCCCTTTTTATATTCCAGGCTTGCTTGAGCTGAGCCGCCTCGGAGGTTTTTAATCGCTGAAATTCCTGTATGATATACAACTTAAAGGTAGGATTGACATAGGAAGCAAATTCAAGGGCGATATCCCAGTGTGCCCAGGTTCCGCCATAGCGTCCGGCGCGGGACTCAATTCCTACAGCTTGGGTTTTATTGACCCATTCCTTAGCGGTCAATATAAAGGAGTTCAAACCGGTTCGGGTTTTAATCTGGTCGAATTCGACCAGATTAAAATCGGGGTTGTTGAGGGTTTCCCATACGCCTAGAAATTCGACGGTGTTCCGGTTGCGCATCCAGGCTTTAATGATATCGCTGGGTACATTATTAAATTTTTTGGCAATATCCGTGATGCAGATATAACTGGTTTTTCCCCGATCCTGAAACCGGAGTTCTACTCCCAAAACTTCCAGCCTTGTCATTAGTTTTTTCGACATTATAATAAGGTTACAACTTCCTGCAAAGGTACGATTATTTTTATCCTACAACATGGAAAGTGCCGTCTTGACGGATTTGATTTTGGGTTGAAATTTTTTGTCTAAAGCTTCAAACCTAGACTTGAATTGCTTGCGGATTTCATTGCGGTAAGCACTGGCAAAAATGGGATTGGCAAGGTTTTCATCCATTGATTTTTTACCATCGTAATAGGCAAACCGATTCTTCTTCAACTTAGCAACGAGTTGTTCCTGCAAGTCTGGTTTTTCTATAAAAATGGCTTCTATTATGGCATCCTCATTCCGACGTAATTCAGCGTAAAGGTTTTTCTGCTGTGCTTCCAAATCTTTTTTTCGTTGTTCTTCTACCTGGCGTTTGGCTTTTTTGGTAGCCGCTTTTTCCTTTTTATTTTCAACGGCATCAAACAGCGTCGTTTGCTTCGCTAAAGCGACAATGTGACCGGCTACATTTTGAATAAAATCTCCGTTCTCCAATCGGTTTAAAGTCAAACGAATAGCATTTCGGACTTGTTCTTCCGGGTGATTTTTTAATAAATTTTTGAAGGATCGCTCTCCTATCCATTTATTTACAAGTGGAAATAATTCATCAAATAGCGAAACTCCTGCCGCATTCACCGGGACAGAATCGGAAACGGATTCCTCTAATTGCGGATTGGTTCGCCGGTTTTTAAAAATGCGAAACCGCAACTTGACTATGCGCCCGCCCCGGCCTTTTATCGTTCCGTATTCAAATTCAATATCCGTATGTTCCCGGAATTGTTTTTGAGCCGGATCGAGAATTCGCTGCCGGATGTTACCATACTTATAAGAGAGAGGCACTTGCAGCATATCCCTAAAATCTTCCAGATCGACATCTATATTTGCTCCGCCTTTATATTCTTCTGATTTTAAAAATTCATATAATTGAAAAACATAGGGGCTGCGCAGTTTTAATATATTATAAAATTTATAAACGGTAAAATGTTCTCC
>JAHDCK010000419.1 GCA_020629915.1 Saprospiraceae bacterium | reverse complement strand
TGTAGAAGGACAAAATATATATTTTAATACAGTGAATCCTTCCTCAAAAGCATCTATTGTAATAAATAATGAAGATTTGGAAAACCCGTTTATTAAAAGAGAAATAGAGGAGTTGTTTAAAAATAAAAAATAATCTATATAAAAAAAATCCCTTGAGCAAAAAAACTCAAGGGATTTTTTAGTTTCTCATTAAAATTACTTTCTGTGCTTCAGCGCATCCTGCACCGTCGGAACAAAATGATGTTTTCCACCTGCCCGATCATCATTAAACGTCGTCGGAATATTTCCGGCATCGGTCTCTTCTGCCCAGGTCAGGTGCTTGGAGCCATCGTCTTTTTGAACCATTGATATACAATTTTCCACCGGACAAACCAGCGAACACAAATTACAACCCACACAATTCTCTTCTATAATTTCCGGGATGCGATTGCCGTTTTCGGTTGGAATGCGGATGGCTTGGTGGGCGCCATCATCACAAGCGATATAACATAAATCGCAACCCACACATTTGTCTTTATCAATTTCTGCGACCACTTTATGCTTGAGATTCAGATGTTTCCACTCGGTGACATTAGGCAAGGCTTTCCCTAGAAAATCATATATATTATTATAGCCTTTTTCTCGCATAAACTCTTCCAGGCCGGATTGCATCTCTCGCACTATTCCAAATCCGTAGTGCATCACTGCCGTACAAACCTGCACTGAACTCGCCCCCAACAAAATAAATTCTACTACATCCCGCCAGGTTTCTATTCCACCAATACCAGAAATAGGCGTGCTTTTTATATCCGGATGTTGCGCCAAATTTTTAAGCATTTCCAGGGCAATGGGTTTTACCGCCGGACCGCAGTAGCCGCCATTGGTTCCCTTGCCATCCACAACGGGGTAGGGGGCGTAAGTATCGAGGTCAATCCCGACGATACTTTTTATCGTGTTAATCAAAGACAAGGCATCGGTTCCTCCTTGAACGGCTGCCAGTCCCGGATCGACGATATGCGAGATATTCGGAGTCAGTTTCGTAATGACCGGAATTTGTGCGACTTCCATCACCCATTCCACGATGGTTTTCAAAACAGCCGGTTCCTGCCCGACAGCCGAACCCATCCCGCGCTCGCACATTCCATGCGGACAACCAAAATTCAGTTCGATGCCATCCGCCCCGGCATTCTCCACGTCCTTGATAATTTGGTGCCACTGCTCCTTGGTTTCCACCATCAGCGAAGCGATGACGGCGTGGTCGGGAAAGTACTTTTTGACTTCTTCGATCTCCTTCAAATTATCCACCAGCGGTCGGTCAGTAATCAATTCTATATTATTAAAACCCGCCATACGTGTATCCCGATAATTCACCGAACCATAACGACTCGACACATTGATAATTGGAACGCCCAGCGTTTTCCATACGGCTCCGCCCCATCCGGCATCGAAGGCTTTCATAACCTGATAGCCCGAATTTGTAGGAGGCGCTGAGGCTAACCAAAAAGGATTAGGAGATTTTATCCCGGCGAAATTTATACTTAAATCTGGCATGTTATTTTAATTTTTAATATTCCAATAATTCAATATTCCAATGATTCAATGTTAGAATTAGAATATTGAATTATTGAACTATTGTATTATTGATAAATTTATCAATTCCAATAGCGGCCATTTTTCCATCATAGGCCGCATTCACCACTTCTGCTCCGCCATTCACGGCATCGCCTCCGGCAAAGTATTTCGGATTGGTGCATTGGAAGGAATCATTTATTATAATTCTATTTTTGTTATCTAAATTCAAATTATTTATTTTATTTAAAAATGAACCGTGTTTGGCTTGTCCGGTTGCCTTGATGACGAGGTCGGCTTCTACATCAAATTCACTTCCGGAAATATATTCTAATTTTCCATTCGTTGCTTGTGTTTTAATAAACCTCACGCCGTTTGAATGGATAGAAACAGGTTGCGCATTAAAAAGGCTATCCACCCCGGCACTGATAGCCAGTTTGTACTCAAAGCCATAAGCGCCCATTGATTCCTTTCCACGACGGTAGGCGAGGGTGACCGTTTCCGCACCGAGCCGAGCCGATTGAGAAGCAGCATCCATCGCCGTGTTTCCACCACCGATGACCACTACTTTTTTGGGAACGGTCATTTCGTGGTGCTTCATTCTAACATCCTCTATAAACTCAACCGCACCGACAACGTGTGGCAAATCTTCCCCTTCCATTCCCAGCGAGGCCGTCGGGCCAATTCCTACGCCCAGGAAAATAGCATCGTAATTTGCTTCTAATTTTGCGATGTCTGCTTCGGTTTGTATAGGATGATTACATATAAAATTCAAATTTAATTGATTTTTTAAATATTCTAACTCATCTAATACTTCCTCGTTAGTTATTTTATAAGCGGCAATTCCGTAGAGGGTCAGTCCGGTTGGTTTTTCCTTGGCTTCGTAAATGTCCACCGCATACCCCATCGTCCGCAACTCACAAGCACAAGCAATTCCCGCTGGACCCGAACCAATGATCGCCACCTTTCTACCATTATCTTCACCAGGAGAAAAAAGATTTATATTTTTTTTCATGGCGTGATTGGTAGCGTAATTTTGCAGGCGACCAATTTGAATCGGGGGGACATCCTGATGGTTGTACACACAAGCTCCTTCGCAAAGCACTCCCGTCGGACAAATTTTACCACAGGCATTTCCCAGCCAGTTGGATTCAAAAATCGTCCGTGCAGAACCTGTCAAATTGCCGGTATGAATTTGCTTGATGAACAAGGGAATATCAATCCCCGTGGGACAGGCTTGGATACAAGGCGCATCGTAACAATACAAGCAACGGCTGCTTTCAAAGTATGCCTCGGTTGGATTCATCAAAGGTTTTTTCTGTGCAAAATTCGATTCAAATTCCGCTTCGGATGTAGGGCGTTTATATTCAGACATTTTATTTTAATTAATAATGAAAAATTAATAATGAAAAATTATTCATTATGTCTATAGGTCTGTCAATCTTTTATAAGTCTCCGGTCTTCGATCCCGGAAGAATTGCCAGGTGGAACGAACTTCATCAATCAAATCTAAATCAAACTCAGCAACTAATAATTCATCATCGTACTCGGAGGCTTCGGCAAAAATTTGTCCGCGAGGATCGACGAAATAAGAGGTCCCGTAGAATCGTCCAAGATCCCAGGGCTTTTCTTCACCAACCCGGTTGATGCAACCCATAAAATAACCATTGGCAGCAGCGTGGGCGGGTTGTTCTAACTTCCATAAGTATTGAGATAATCCAGCAACAGTTGCAGAAGGATTATATACGATTTCTGCACCATTTAATCCGAGGCAACGCGCGCCATCCGGGAAGTGTCGGTCGTAGCAAATGTAAACACCAACCTTGGCGTACTTGGTTTGGAAAACCGGATAACCGAGATTGCCTGGCTTGAAAAAGAATTTTTCCCAAAAGCCAGTCGTGTGTGGGATGTGATTTTTTCGATACTTTCCTAGGTAGGTTCCGTCGGCATCAATGACGGCTGCGGTGTTGTATAAAACACCGGGTTGTTCCTTCTCATAAATCGGAACGATGATAACCATATCGTATTTTTTCGCATAAGTTTGCATGAGTTCCGTTGTTGGGCCAGGGACGGTTTCAGCAGAGGCGTACCAGGCCCGATCCTGTCCGGGGCAAAAGTAGGGCGTGTTAAAAATTTCCTGTAAACACAAAATTTGTACACCTTGTTTTCCCGCTTCTTCGATGAAGGGAATATGCTTTTGTACCATCGCATCCATAATTTCCTGGATGCTGCCTTCGCCTTCTGTCATGGGGAGGCTCATTTGTATCAATCCTGATTTAACTTTTCTTGGCATGTTATATTGGTTTTTGTTTTATTTTTAAAATTTATTATTTAATTGCATACTGCGACCGCTCTG
>JAHDCK010000418.1 GCA_020629915.1 Saprospiraceae bacterium | reverse complement strand
CGCACCTGTTTTGGGAACAGGGGGTCGCAGGTTCGAATCCTGCCACCCCGACGAAAAATGAGCCTCTCGGAGTTTTCCGGGGGGCTTTTTGTTTTTTAAACCGCTTCTTTGGTTCACAATCCGCTATATAAGTAACCGGCCACAATAATCTTTAAAATACTTTGAACGATTTTTTAATTTCTTCTTCGTTAAAAAGCCTCGCCGACGCCCTGCGTGCTTACCCGCCCGCAAGCGGTTCGGGAGTTCACACTCCCTCATATTTTTTGCCTTGAATAAATCAAAAACTCATTTCAAATTAAATTGAACATTATTATGTCCAGTTACTTATTTCAAACTTTTCCCAGAAAAATGAAACATAACTACCTAAAGGCAGTTTAACCCTTATAAGACCGTGTTTATTTTTTGCCTCCCAAAGCAATAATCTCGTACTCATTCTAAATAACCTCCCGCATTTTTCAAAAACAAATTTTTGATATTGTAAGATATGCTCTTATTCTATCTGACCTTTCACTTCATTCATTTAATTATTTTATATAAAAATCTCTCTTATGCAAATTTTAAATTTACCACTTACTTTTTCTCTTTGTTTTCTCCTGCTTGGCTCAGGTCTTATTGCCGGAAAAGGAGAAAAGATGACCCAACATCAAAACTCCAAAGTCCAGTTTACAGAAAATAAAGGACAATGGGATTCGGATGTCATTTTCCGGGCAAGCGTTCAAGGCATGAATGTTTGGTACACGGATAATCACATTCGGTTTGAAGCCTATAAAAAGGAAAGAACACCTAATTTTTATTCTTATAAAAGAAATAAAAAACAATCTGAACAGGAAGTTCGGATGACGGGACACGTCTGGGATTTGAAATTAAATGGTGGACATTTAAATAAGAAAAATTTTAAGGGAATAGAAGCAAACATTTCAAAAAATAATTACTTATATGGAAAAAATCCTGATAAATGGTCAACGGAATGTAGCAATTACAAAGCGATTTCTCTGGGCGAAGTTTATGATGGAATCGAATTAAAATACTACGGTACACCAACGGGCGACCTGGAATACGACTTCATCGTTTCTCCTGGTGCAGATTTTAATCAAATTGATTTGCACTACGAAGGGCTGAATGGAATTCGTATAAATGATAAAGGACAACTCGAATTGGAAACGACTCACCTCGGAACAATTGTGGAAACCGCTCCTTATGTTTACCAGATGATCGATGGAAAACGTCAGGAAGTTGCCATGAAATATATAAAAACTTCCAATGGCTTTTCTTTTGATTTGAAAGAAGGAGCAGATTACAGAAAAGACCTGGATTTAATTATTGATCCGGTTACATTATTATATTCTACTTATATACAAAATCCACTTAGTGATGGTTATACTTATGATAATGAAGCCACCGCAGATGGAGAACTCATATTTATAGGATCTGAATTTGTTTCTAATACAGATTATCCGGTTACGGCTGGAGCTTACGACGTTACTTTTAGCGGAGGTTGGTGTGATGTCGTACTGACCAAACTCAACGCAGACGGGACGGCTTTGCTCTGGTCTACCTTTATCGGCGGGAGTGGGTCGGATTTAGGTTGGGGATTCACGATGGATGCCGATGAAAATATCTATATTGTGGGACAAACGACTTCGGCAGATTTTCCGACTACCGTAACGGCTTACGACACTTCTTTAAACGGAACCTCCTACGATAATTTTGTATTAAAACTAAACTCAACAGGCTCAAATATTTTATGGTCCACCTATGTGGGCGGAGTGTATGGGGAAGGAGAAAGTTTTGGCGATTTACATATTAATATACCTATACTATTGGACAATGATAATAACGTATATGTTTTATCTGACACTAGAAGTGCAGACTTTCCTACTACATCCGGAGCGTATGATGAAACACAATCTGCCGCAAATAACCGGGACTTAGTTGTTTTTAAATTGAATAGTACCGGGACTTCTCTACTTTGGTCCACTTATTTGGGTGGAACGGGTGGTTATTCTTCTGGCGGGGATATGGTTTTTGATGGGTCGAATAATTTGATTATCACCGGAGGAACGGAAGCAGAATTTTTTCCGACAACAACCGGAGCTTACGACGAAACGCACAATGGAGATGTGGACGGATTAATTTGCAAATTAAGTAATGATGGTTCTACCCTGATGTGGTCCAGTTTTATTGGAGGAGATGGATGGGAATATCTGGGCGGTATTGATGTATTCAGTGACGGAAACCTGGCCATAGTAGGAACTTCCCAGCCATTAGATCCCTCTACCTGGGATAATTTCCCGACTACTGCAGGAACCTATCAAGCCACGCCCATTAATCAGTATGGAAATGGTTCAGCCGTTTTATTCAAGTTTTCAGATGATGGAACCAGCCTGATATGGTCCACTTGGTTTTCAGGTACTGTGGGTTACAACTGGGGCGTGGATTGTGCGGTGCTATGCAATGATGATGTGGTTATTTCAGGACCATGCACCAGTAATATTCCGCTGACAGCAGATGCTTATGATAAGGTGTATTCCAGTGGAGAAATTCACTTATCCAAATTTTCCGGGGATGGAACGACATTAAAATATTGCACCTATATGGGTGGAAATGATTCGGATTATTACAACGCAGTTCTTTCAAAAGATGATAAAGGACATATTTATTATACAAATACGAGTCACTCTACGGACTTCCCTACTACACCAAGAGCCTACCAACCGACTTGCGGAGCCAATATCGAAGATAAACACGTAGCCATGAAATGGATACCAGATGCCGTAGTAGATTTTGGAGATTTGCCGGCAGAATATCCCGTAGCTAGTGCTGGTGTTTTGATGAGTGCCTGTGATAATACGTATGCCCCTGCTTCCGGGGAGGCAGCATGGTTAGGCACGAGAGTTGATGGCGAACTTGCGAGTGCACCTAACACCGGAGCTCTGGGAGATGATAATGCCTTGATTGATGATGAAGATGGTTTTACGATTACAGGGCAATCCCCTCCTTATGTTTTGACAGGAGGCCAAACCTATACGTTTAATGTTACAGTGAATGGAAGCGGAACGGCTAAGCCAGTTTATTATGCCATGTGGTTTGATGTAAATCGGGATGGAGATTTTACCGACCCGGATGATATTTTTGTTACCCGAGTAAAAAATCACGGCAGTCCTGTGGTGGATAGTTATACTGTTACCCTTCCTCCTGTTCTTAGTGGAGTCACTGCCGGGGTGAGGTTTGCTGCTACGCCTGTCAGCACTACTTTTACAAAAGCAGATAACGGGGAGGTTACTTTAACCAATGGAGAAATAGAGGATTATGTTATCCGTTTGAATATCGGATTGCCTGTAGAATTATTATATTTAAATATAAAAGAAAAAGATTGTTCTAATGTTTTATCCTGGGAAACGGCTTCTGAAATCAATACGGATTATTTTATTGTAGAAAGAAGTACGGACAAGGAAAATTTTGAACAAGTCCAATCTGTTATTGCTACCGGAGAAGCAAGCCGATATGAATTCACAGATGAAAAACCACAAGGAGCAGAAATATTTTACCGCTTGAAAATGATGGATACAGATGGTAGTTTTGAATATTCAGAAATCGTATCTGTAAAAATGTCTTGCAATGATACCGAGGTTTCTATCTTCCCCAATCCGGTGGGTTCTGTTTTATTTTTCCAGTCTCATCAAGTATTACCTGAACCTGCTTTGGCTCAATTTTATAGTTTGGAAGGGAGATTGATGAAATCAGTTATGCTTACTTCCTGGCAGGATGCTGTGGATCTCAGTGAACTGGCAAAAGGATTATATATTTTAAAAATAGAAGGCTACGGGGAATTTAAATTTGTAAAACAATAATATTTTTTATTATAAAACAACAAAAACCCGGCAAGTATTTTACTTGCCGGGTTTTTGTTATTTGTTATTCTAACATTTCTACAATTATA
>JAHDCK010000417.1 GCA_020629915.1 Saprospiraceae bacterium | reverse complement strand
TGTCAATCGCTTTTTAAAAATGCGGTTGGATGATTTGTATTAAAAATAAAAAAATAACTTATGTTTTGTTTATAAATTTGAATTATGAATAAATCCAAAAACCAGCTTAAAAATTTTGTGGACTTCCGGGAAGTGATTGAGACCGAATCGGAATTGATTTGTGAAAAACGGAAAAGATTGTTTGGAGAAAAAGAGGCAGAGAATTTTGAGGAAACCAAGTTTGGAATCGCGCTTTCAGGTGGTGGTATTCGCTCCGCTACGATTAATTTGGGCTTTTTGAAAACGCTAAACCGTTGGGGCTTCTTGAAGAAAGCAGATTACCTTTCTACCGTTTCCGGAGGAGGATACACGGGTTCTTTTATCCAGGGCACCTTGAAAAACAAGGGGGATTTTGATCATCTTTTTGATGCGGAAAATCTCGATCACCTCAAGGCGCATGGTGCCTACCTCGTGCCTGGGAAAGGCTGGCGGAAATTGTGGAATCGAATGTTGCTGGGCGTTAGTTTTTTCGTGAGCCTGGCCATGAGCTGGATGAGCCCAATGATATTCATTTTGCTCGGATATTTATTTTTTCAGTTTTTTAATATTTTTTCACCAGATACTTCTCAGGGACTTTACCCTTTATACAAACAGGGATTGACTCAGATTGTTGTAGGGATAATTATCATATTATTTGTTATTCATTTCTTTGCCAATGTGCTTTGGAATTATAGCCTTGGTATATCCAAAGTTTTTAATAATATTAAAACAGGTGTTTTAATATTGGCCGTTGTGTTGTTTGGTTTATTATTTGTTTCTACTTTCCAGATTACAAATGTCGATTCTTTTGATATAATTAGTATTTTAATAACAATTATCGCTATATTTTTAATGGGGTTTTATACCAATCCCAATGCGCTGAGTTTGCACCGGATGTATCGGAAACAACTGGCCGATGCTTTCCTTGAAACATCGGGAGAAAATAAAAATATATTACTTTGTGAGCTGTTTGATCTGGATGGAAAAGAAAAAGATTACGCTGCACCTTATCCGCTGATCAATACTTGCCTCAATCTCCGGGCTGTAGATGACGAGCGACTGATGGGAACGAAGGGGAGTGATTACTTCCTCTTATCGCCCTTGTATTGTGGTTCCAAACTGACTCGTTTTGTAGCCACCAAAGATACAGAAAGCTACCAGGAAATGACGCTGCCAACGGCGACGACCATTTCTGCTGCTGCCGTGAATCCGGGCATGGGAGCTTATTCCAATCCCATCCTCAGCGCCCTGACGACCATCTTCAACGCCCGCCTCGGCTACTGGACCCGCAATCCGATCAAGCTCCGGGAAAGAAGCAAAGATGGGAAAACAAAATTGACAAATTTGCCTTACGTTTGGTGGCCGATGTATTTTATATATGAATTATTTGGAAATATTGGAACCAATCGACAGATGCTGAATATTTCCGATGGCGGACACATAGAGAATTTAGCCGTATATGAATTATTGCGGAGGCGTTGTAAACTGATCATCGCCGTAGATGCCGGCGCCGATCCCAAGTACGAATTTTCAGACCTGAACAACCTGCTCATTCGGGCCAGAAACGAGTTGGGTTTGGCGATAGAATTTAGGGAAGATAATGAGCCGAGTGAGTTTATCCGACCCCGGCCTTCCAAGGGATTTTCAGAGAAACGTTTTTCGGTGGCGGATGTGATTCAGGTGTGGGAAGATCGTCGCGTGAAGGGGAGATGGAAAAAAGTAAAGTTGGAACAACCAAAACGTGTAGGACTTTTCGTATATATAAAATCTTCTATTTCTGAATTTAATATCCTCGATTATCAGGAGCTGGGCATCCCGAAGGATCACGCGCTCTTCAAAGCCTATAAATACAAAACCTATCACCCGGCTTTCCCGCACGAGCCGACTTCAGATCAATTTTTTGATGATGCACAATGGGAAGCCTATTTTCAGTTGGGGCGTTTCCTGGGAGCAGAAGTGCTGAATGTCAATCTGCTAAAAAAAGAATTAGATTTATCTGAATTTGATTCCTTTGAGAAAATGTACAAGCATTTTGACAGGCTGGCTTATCCTTCCGAGGCGGCGATGGAGTTATTGTCCAGAACTAAGGAAGCGACGCAGAAGCCAGAGGAAGATAAATTTGACTTTAAGATGTAGGTGGGTTATCTCTTTAGTACATTAATTTTTTAACTGTAAAATTCAAGCTATTAATATGGAAAGTTTTGTTTAACCGCTTTAACACAGGTTAAAAACCTGTTGACGCATTTCGGATTAGGCACAGCCTAATCCGGTCAGAATGCATTTATATGCAAAAAGTGCTCATGTCCAGTAGTTGTGATATTATTTGTCGATTTAACTTGAACACTTGCTTAACTTTTCTTATATTTTAAAATTGCTTAAAAACCGGTAATTTTACCTGAAATTCACTAAAAATGCTACCTTTCAGGGCAGAATGATTTGCTGTATATACTATCTTCAACAATTTGATTTTACATGCACTTCCCGTTTTGGGAATAACATTTAAAGTCACGATTATTTATTTGGGAATATTTTTCCCTTTTTGAAAATAACCCTACTTTGCAACAAGCTCCTTTTAAAAGGGATAGAAAATAAATTTTATTCTGTCACTTTCCCCCCTGGTACATTTAAGTCTGGAACACCTTTATGCTCTTTTGAAAAATTGAGCTGCTATTTTATTTTTATTTTTAAAATACATAAAAACCACACTATGTACAAAACACTTACACCTTTTAATATGCTATTTTGTAGTATATTTTTATTCATGTTTTTTGGGAATGTGAAGGCTCAGGATGCGAATAGTGAATCTCAAGTTGACTTCATTTCATTGGATGGGAAAAAGACCGGCCAAAATATTCAGCTCTACTGGGAAGTGGAGAATCAGGTTGGTATTTCGGCTTTTGAAATTCAACACAGTATGGATTCCCGCAATTTTGAAACCCTGGAAATCTTTGAAGGGGACGGAACTTTTGAGCCAAGCCGTAGCTTTTACTTTTTACATCGGTATGCTCATGAAGGGACAAATTATTATCGGGTGAAAGCTATTGGCCTGGATGATTTTTCTTTGATGGGAAACATCCTGCCGATGAAAATTGCCAAGGAAGATGTGTTGGATATTGTACCCAATCCAGCTAGTTCTGAACTGCGGGTTTTTTACAGGGAGCATCTGGGAAGCATTGATGAAGTTGTTATTTTAAATACAATCGGAAGACCGATTTCTTATCCGAGATTTGAGGACAGAGGATCGCACGTCTGGGTAAATGTGGATAATCTCGATAACGGGATGTACTTTATTCGGCTTCACGACAATACCGGGGAGTGTATTTATATCACTCGGAAATTTTTGAAATCCGGCGGCTATTAGAAAACGAAAACCAATCAACTATACAACCAAAAGGTCTCTGATAATTGTATCGGGGATCTTTTTTTATACCCCTTTATTAATGTCATTCATCAGGTTCTCAATCATTTGGTCTTCCTTGGATTTGCGCTTTTTATTTTTGCGATACCAGAAGAAACCAATAGTAGCGACCAGGAAATATGGCGTCAAAAACATGTAAATTATACCTTGGTTTAATCCTTTTCCCGCAGATCCACCATTGCTCAAATTAGATTCAGCTGACATTTTACACATGGGACACTGAGCAGGACTTTCCATCGGAGCCAGCACAAATGCAAACATCAAACACAAACCCGTTAAAATGCGTTTCCAGTTTTTCATTAAAAATAATTTTTACAAAAATACGGATTATCCATAGAATGGAAAAGTGGTTTTCTTCTTTTAAACTATACTAAAATAACGGTTCAAGCGAGTCAAAGGTTTAGACGCTGTTTATTTAGGGTTTTTAAAATACCTCAAATATTTAAAAAAGATGAAATTTAATACATTGTGTAAAAAGTGATTTATAAAATTAAAAGCAAGATGACTGGCGTAGGCT
>JAHDCK010000416.1 GCA_020629915.1 Saprospiraceae bacterium | reverse complement strand
GGCTTTCCGTTCTATAAAGGTTCCAACCTATGCCAGCCTGAGAACCTATAAGCAACTAGGAAGAAAATACTGTCAATGTTTCTCAAAGCCAGATAAGGCAGGAATTGATATATTTTATTTTAATAGAACTAATAAAAAATCAGATATAATAAATATTCCCTGCAAAAAGTTATTAGAATGACAATTATATTTAAATTATTTGTTGAAATATTGAATCATTGTTAATACCTCCACTCATCAAATAACTCCCGAAAGACTTTGACCAGATTTTTGGCATCATCAATCCCACGATGGTGTGTTCCTTCAAACTCAAATCCTTCATTTTCTACCGCGCGTTTCAGTCCACAGGGCCTGCGCAGTTTCTTAATGTCAGAATATTGGGATTTTAAATTAATATGATTTTTTATAATCCAATCATCTTCCATATCGTGCAGGCGGCAGTTATTTGCCAGAATTTTCCAATCAAAATTTCCCCAGGAACAAAGCAAAAAATCCTCATCAAAAATCTCTGCAAAATCCTGAAAATCCTCTGTTACTTTTGTAAACTTATCCGCCCGCTCTACCTGGCTCTGCGAAATACTGGTCAATTCCTGACAGAAGGAAGAAAGGTGAGGATGATAAACCGGACGAATGAACCGACAGAATTCTCCAATGATTTCTCCGTAACCATTGACCTTGACTGCACCAATCTCAATGACTTCCTGTTGCCGTTCCCGTCTGGGATCATCCTTCCAACAGGTAGCTTCTAAATCGTATATTATAAAATTCAAAGTATTATATTTATTGATAAGGGTTTATTGAAGGGAACTACTACCTAACAAAGAATATTGAAAAATAGTTTATCGCTTGTAACTATATCTTTTGATACGCTTAGGTGGGGGAGGTGTGATGACACTTCTGCCAAAAGTTCCTGTCAAGGCACAAAGCCCGCTGACCAGCCCTGCTAGCAATGCTGTTATTAATATTAGAATAAAACCGGAAGATACGCCAAAGAGTTCAGCTATTTGACTGGATAATATAGAGGAATTATTCCAATCAATAAAAAGTGAATATAATCCCCACAATAAAAAACCTCCAAGGAAACCAGAGAAAAAACTATTAAAAGTCCTTAAATGTAATCCGGCTCCTACCAGAAAAGCAACCAGTGGCAACAACCACCAATAGCTAAATAAATATTGGAGAAAAAAACTTAATATAAATATTGCTAATGTTTGTTTTGCTATATTCATTGAATTTTTTATATTTTAATAAAATTATTTTTTAAAACTAACCTTTTGCATCACTCGCTCATCCTCCCGGTTGTCTCTTTTTAAAAACAGCAAGGGATAATATTCCCCCACCCGCCAGGATTCTATAAAATCCTTGTAGTAATAACTTCCGGGATTACCTGATTGACCTCCCGGATAAACGCCATAAGCCTTGACCTCATTGCCGAGTTCCACTACCATTCTCCAGGACGGCCCGGCCAGGGCGGTCATGGCATTAGGCGCCCAGTGGTGCCCGCCTATTTCCAAATCAAAAACACCCAGCGCGGGAATCCTCGCCATGTGTTGAATATCTGATCCCTTCACTTTATCCCATTCCAGAGAAGCCTCACCTTCAGACGTCTTTCTTTCTTCCAGCGTTTTACAAGCTGCCCGAAAAGAGCGATTAATAATTATTTCTGCAGTTTCTAATTCATTGGTAGAGCGATTATCAAAAATCCAATGCAACGGATTAGATTTTAAAATATCTGTCAAGCGCCAGGTCTCCGGGTAAAGGAAGGATTGATTGGCTCCTTTTTTATACACCTCATCAAGAACCCCTTTATAAAATTCACTGTTCCATTCATCAAAAACTGTCCCGGCAATGCTTCCGGCATCAAAGTGAAAATCCCATTCTAATATTTTATTTAAATAAAATCTTTCTGCATCTGTTAGGTTGTCTCTTTTTAAATATTTTAAAAACTCTGGTACGAGATCCATCGCCGCAATTACTCCATTGTCGGTTTGTAATTCCATGAGTTGCCTGGATGTAATTTTGTCGCCCATTTCGCTAAGTCGTTTATTGATATAACGACTGCGGTGATCCTCAAAACCCGAACCACCTATATAATAATAAGGGTAGGAGGGATCGGTGCTGTGTTGATTAGCGGAAGAAACAAAACCTCGCTCTGGATTTTTGATCCGCGGATTGTGAGCTTGTGGAATAAATCCCTGCCAGTTGTTGAAGGAACGGGAACCATCTTCCACCATCTTGCCTTGTCCCGGCCGTTTAAGCGGAAACTTCCCTTGCACGTTGATCGCTATATCTCCATCTTTGGAAGCAAAAACGTAGTTTTGAGCCGGACACTCATAATCTTTTAATGCATTTGAAAAATCTTCATAATTTTTTGCTTTATTCAATTGCTTGAAAACGAGTAACTCATTGGAGTTGGGTTCGTCATGTGCGACCCAGCGCAGGGCAAGATCCTTTTTTGGATGTTCATCGCTTTCATGAACTACCGGGCCCCAGAAAGTATATTTTACAGTATCATATACGATTTTTCCTCCTTTAATTTTAATTTCTTCAACGCGGGGCTCCACACTTTTTACATTTTCATCTAAAATATATTTTGTTTTAGAATTATCTGTCCAGTCCATTCGATACCAATCCATGATGTCCCAATCGGTATTTGTTTGTCCCCAGGCGATGTACTCATTAAAACCAATGATGATGTTGGGCATCCCCGGAAGAGAAACTCCATAAGCATTGTACTCGGGGGTGGAAATTTGGAGTTCAAACCAGACGGAAGGGAGATTGAGCATCAGGTGCGGGTCATTGCAAAGGATAGGTTTTCCGGTGGCAGTTCTGGAGCCATGTACAGCCCAGTTATTGCTTCCGAGATGGAGGTTGGGTTTGGGTTGTGCCTGGTGTGGAATGCTACCGATGGAAGTTTGTTTGGCAGTATCTTTTTTGAGTGGAACAGGTTCAAAGTCCCATTTCGTTCCCTTGGGAATAACAGGAGATTGGTTGGGATTCCAGTCCGGGTATAAAAAATCAAATGTTTCTTTTGTAAATGCGTCAAATGCATTGGTCGTTTCAATATCGTTTTCCCTTCCAGCCAGACGCATAGCCATTGATTTTACGAGCAAAGCGGTTTTGATAGGTTTCCATTCTTCCGGGGCATATCCCATGAGCTTGTATTCAAGTGGGTATTCAGAGGGAGATAAGCTATTGATATAGGTATTAACTCCTTCTGTATATTTTTCTAATAATTTAAATCCTGATGTGTTTTTCTTCCACCCTTCAATAGTATTTTCTGCGGCGTAAACCATACCGAGCCGACGTTGTTGTTTGTCGTAATCTACGGTGGTAGTATTTCCAATAGGCCGGTCGCCCAATATTTCCGAAAGTCTCCCGGCTGCGGCGTAGGTCGTAAATTCCATTTGCCACAGTCGGTACTTCGCTGTGATGTAGCCCTGTACATATGCAGCATCCATATCGTTTTCTGCAAAGATGTGTGGAACCAGCCGGTCATCAAAAATTACTTCCGCTTTGTCGGTCATTCCGGGAAGAGAAAGACTGGAAGGCATTCCGGTGGATTTTCCTTCGGCATTGTTCCAAAACCCTCCAAAAGGATTTAGCAGAGGTCCAAGGGCCGGAACCGGAGAACCACTCATACTGAAAGAATTATTCAATCCGTAAATTAAAAAAGATGTAATTAGTAGAAATATTAAAAAACGAAATGCTCGCATTGGGTGTAGTTGTAGTTTTATAGAAGGATAAAAATACAATTTCCACTTTAGAATAATAAATCTAAATTAAAGAATTCGTTTTTTAGAACTATAGATCAGGTTTTTTATTGTAATAATAATTATATGTTTAATAAAATTATTATTGTTAATTATAAAAAATAAATCTGACTATCCGCCTTTTTTTAAGCAAGTAGTCAATTTTAATAAAGGAAAACAATAAAGCATCATGCGCTGAAGCTGTCA
>JAHDCK010000415.1 GCA_020629915.1 Saprospiraceae bacterium | reverse complement strand
AATCCTGGCAGAAATCGAGTTTCGGCCTAGGTTTATCTTTAATGGTTTCAAATTTGTGTTATAAACCCTAACTCTGTAGAATAGTCCTGTAACCAAAGGGTATTTTCCCTCGTCATAGGAGGACGAAACAGCAAATGGAAACCGATTTATATCATATTGAACGTGTTTTAAAAGGAGAAACGAATGCATTCCGGCATCTGGTGGAACGGTATCAGAATTTTGTATTTACCATTGCCAACCGCATTTTGAAAAACCGGGAGGAATCCGAGGAAGTGGCGCAGGATGTTTTTGTAAAGGCATTCAACCGCCTGGCTTCTTACCGGAAAGAATCCAAGTTTTCGACTTGGTTATATAGAATTACTTATAACACAGCCATTGATTATACCCGTCGTAGAAAATACGATACGGATTCCCTGGATCGGGAAGATGCGCATTTTAATGTGGAAGATAATTTTAGCAAAGGGCAATTAGAACAACTGGCCGGACAGCAACAACGACAGTTTTTGGAGCAAGCTATTAAGCAATTGCCGCAAGAAGATGGATTAGTGATTAGTTTGTTTTATTTATATGAAAAATCTGTAGAAGAGGTAGCAGAGGCGACGGGTTTATCCCAAAGTAATGTCAAGGTAAAATTATTTCGCATCCGGAAGCGTTTAAAAAATATATTAGTAACTTTATTGAATAACGAAGCAAAAGAATTGTTATGAGACATCTCACGGAAGAACAATTATGGGCTTATCTCGACGAGGTTTTATCTCCCGGTGAAATTCAGGAGGTGAAAAATCATTTGGACAACTGTGGTGATTGTCGCCTTCAGCTAGACGGCCTTCGACAGATAGATGCCGAGATGCCGGAGGTGATCATCAGTGAACCGTCCATGCGGTTTACCCAAAATGTTATGGAAGCCGTAGAGTTGGAAGTGAAGGCGAGAGAATATCCGCCTTTGGTGGGATTGATTTGGCAACGATTGTATGGTATGGGATTGGCGTTTATGATTATTGGTGGACTGTTTTTTATCTATATGAATCGATTCAATTTGACTTTACCGGAAACAGCCGGACAAATGAGTCAATATGCAGCGCAATGGACATCGCATCCATTGATGACAACTTTCTTAATTATTCCTTTAGTTCTGTGGGCCTTGTTTTTTGCCGATCGGATTTTGTCTCGTAGAATGTTGGGGCGGGGGTGAACATCTTATTACTCAAGGCCTCTTCCAAAAAATACTTCGACCGCTCTGCGGTCGTGCGGTATTATTCCGACTGATTTGCTAACCTACTGTGACCGCTCTGCGGTCACATATGCGAAATGACTGCAGAGCGGTCACAGTAGGTTAGCAACGACCGCAGGGCGGTCGCAGTATTACGCGTTTCATCTTTGCAAAAAATCATTATATTGTATTATTCAATATGCTTGTGATCCGCTGCATTGACAAATAGAATTGCACCCAAGCCCTCGTATCCCTCAAAGACTTTTTCGCCTTGCCTTTTCACCAGTTCTGTATGGAATCCCAGGAGCGTCAAATCTGCATCGGTGGAATTTTTCTGGACTAAGGCGCGGGTGTCGCTTTCTTCATTCCTGGAAATTATATTTATATTTTTACTTGAAATAGGAATCCGTCCCTCTTCGATAAGTAGTGATAATTTTTGTTTTTCTTCTTCCAAATTATTTTCATCCGCTACGGCAAAAATCTTAATTTCGCCTTTGCTCCAATCCGGGTGCCCCGTGATGATATAACCCAGCAGGATCATTAAATTGGCGTTTTCATAATCGCTGGATGTAATCCAGATATGCAGCTCCCGCCGGAATCCAAATCCTTTCTGACAACTCGATAAAATAGCGACATCAAATTCTACAGAGCGAATTAAATTAAAATTTTCTATTATATTTTTTAAATTATCGGGTTCTTGCCTTGAAAATTCAAGCAGCAGCATATTATTTTCCTTACCGGAAACACCAGGCAGTTGGATTACCTGTGCGATAGCCGAGGTATAAGAAGGTGTAATCATAGAATCTATAAAGACATTGCTCTGACTCGCCTCCGCCATTTTGATCAATCGGCCCTTGGCTACGTTGGCTTCTTCCTTGGTTTTTTTGGAGAGATAACCATCTATTTTATGAATATATGTTCCAAAACCATATTTCTGAGCAATCCATCTCAGCAAATTAAACGCATCAAATCGCTGGAAGGAACTCTCGGAAATACAAACCACCGATGGTCGCCAGTTGGACGTTTTTTCTTTATCGGCTTTCTGTAAAAATACCTGCAACCGCCGACTCATCTGGAATATTACGCCCTGGAAAATCAAGGCCAGATTATTTTTATCTGAATTATAATAACTAATTATAAAATATAAAACAATTATAAAAACAATAGATAGCATTGCATATCCTGCATTCATAAAAAACATCAAACCAAAACAGGCCAGTGCCCCCATCAGTGACAAGTACCACTTGGATTTAAATGTAGGGCGATAGGAAGGATCAGCGGCGAAGTGTTGTAAGAAAGAAATCAAACAAAGTGAACCGTAAGTCACCATAAAAAACATGGAAATGATTTGCGCCACAGCATCCAGTTCGCCCATGAAGACAAAGACAAACGCCAGGGCAATCGTCACCACCGTCGCATTGAACGGTTCGTCGTTTTTACCTCGCCCCCTGGATAACCATCCGTTGAAATTGAGGGAAGGAATAATGCGATCCCGAGCGATGGCCTGCAAGGTGCGTGGGGCCACCATGATAGAACCCAGCGCAGAAGAAATCGTCGCCGCCGCCAGTCCAAGCGGAATGATCCACCAACCCTGCCAGGCGATGTCCGCCATGACGAGTTTGTCCGTATTCGCCAGGTCAAGTGGCGAAGCAGAAACCGCCAATTTGTAAGCAATGAAAACATATATGACCATCCCTGCAAGTGTCCCGGCCAGCGTTCCCAGTGGAATAGACTTGCTTGGATTTTTTAAATCGCCGGACAATCCCACTCCGGCCGTCATCCCGGTAAAGGCCGGAAAGATGATCGCAAAGACGGCAAAAAATCCAAGTGCCTCATAACCGCCTTCTGTATTCCCCACGTGGCGGGTAAAATCGATGGCGACGGTTTGGCTGTATTCCGTCGTCCCAACAAAAAAGGCCACCAGTGAAACAAATAAGGTAAAAACGACCACATACAATGCTTTTACACCGAGGTCGGCTCCCTTGGTCAGAATGAGCAGGGTGAGTAAAAACAGGGCCGGGATGCTTACCGTTTGTTTGAGGCCGAGCAACTGATTGGCCCAGGCGGGAAGTTGTGCCCCGTAAGTGACAGACAGGTATTCCATCACGGGCGTAAAAGCTTCGGCAAAGGCGATAATGTAAAAGGCTACGCTTATCGCCTGAGAAAAATACAAAGCAATCCCGATGGTAGAACCAATCACCAAACCAAAAGATCGGGAGATGATATAATACTCGCCGCCACCTTCCACTTTTTGATTGGTTGCGATTTCGGCGATGGCCATTGCCGTGGGAATGGTCACTAAATGCCCGATCAGCACTATGGCAATCGTCCCAATCAATCCTACATTCCCTACTGCAAAACCAAAACGCAGGAACATGACGGCTCCGAGAATCGTAGAGATGGCCGTAAAGAAAACGGGTGCAGTTCCGAATTTAGATGTGTTTGTACTCAAGCGGTTATTTTTTGGATTAAAATAGTTTAAAGTTTTGGATTATTAAAACGGGGGGAGGTCTTAAAATGTTTTTATTAGAATATGCAGAAATCAAGCGCTACATTTTTTATATTTGTATAATTTTTATAAAATAAATTAAAAATGAATCAGACTTTAAGCAGAATCTGGTTTCCCACATTCCTGTTTTTTCTCTTACTTGTTTTTTTCTCCGGATGTTGTTCTTCTAAAAAACAAACGACATCTATAAAGTGTGAATGTAAGTCCTTTGAAAAATTTGTAAAAAACTATTGGAAAAAAGACGAGGA
>JAHDCK010000414.1 GCA_020629915.1 Saprospiraceae bacterium | reverse complement strand
AATCAAAAACTCATTTCAAATTAAATTGAACATTATTATGTCCAGTTACTTAAAAAGGGATTGTTTATTAAAACAATCCCTTTTTTGTGTTTGCTATGATATATTTTATATATTATAAAATATTTTTTTGCAAAACAGGTAAAGGAGAAACCCCTCATTTTTTTATCTTGTAGGATAAAACTGAATGCGATGAATCCAACTACCCAATTCTTGATTTCCCTTTTTGTTTGTTGTGCTTTTTCGGCTTGCGAGGTAGAATTGAAAAACCCCGAAATTTCACTCTCCTGGGAATTGATAAAAAATTATGATAGCCCGGAAGGCAATCAGCACGAAGCCAGATTCACCCTGACCAATTCCGGAACTTCCGATTTAACAAGCGACAACTGGAAGCTATATTGGAATCAATCTCCAAGGGATATTGTCCGGGTAGAAGGAGATCCTGATATTAAGATCAGAAGAATCAATGGAGATTTTTATGAAATGAAACCCAAACCGGGGTTTCGCCTGAAACCCGGAGCCTCAACTTCTGTATTAATGGTGGCCAGTTATTTTATGATAAAAGAATCCGATGCCCCGGTTGGAATTTATATATTAAATAAAAAGGGAGACACAAAACTTTTGGAAGAAGTTCATATTGCTCCCTTTATCAATCCCGAACAACTCCAGCGAAATAAAAATGATCTGGAACCACTTGCTACACCGGAAAACATATATGATCAATCCAAAAATCTGAAAGTTTTGCCGGATGAAAAATTATATCCTTTTATTCCGCATCCAAAATCCATAACGCAGGAAGAAGGCTATTTTTCCCTGGAGCTTATTCCGAAAGTTTTTTATAGTGATAATTTAAATAATGAAGAAAGATATTTGATGGAAGGACTGGGGCGAAAAATGGCCAAAGTGGATAAAACAGAAGACGCTCATATTGTTCTGAATCTCGATGAGTCCATTTCAAAATCCGAGGGTTATGCCCTTACAGTTTCCAGAGATCAAATAGAAATTCGAGGAAAAGATAAGGCCGGTATTTTTTATGGAATCACTTCCCTGCTCGGGTTGATGGATTTGAAAAAGAATCAGATTCCGCTTTGTCAGATCGAAGATGCACCAGCTTATCCTTACCGGGGTATGCACGTCGATGTCGCCCGGAATTTTCAAAGCAAGGAAACCATCCAACGCTTACTGGATGTCATGGCTTCTATTAAATTAAATAAATTGTTATTTGTATTAACGGAAGATGAAGCCTGGCGACTGGATATTGAAGAGCTGCCGGAGTTGGTTCAGGTAGCCGGCAGGCGAGGACATACATTAGAGGAAAATGAATATTTACAACCGGCGTATGGCTCTGGACCTGATCCTGAAAATGCTGATTCTCATGGGAACGGTTTTTATTCCAGGGAAGATTTTAAAGCCATTCTAAAATATGCACACAAAAGACATATAGAAGTTATCCCTGTGATCAATTTTCCCGGACATGCCCGCAGTGCAATTCGGGCGATGGAAAAAAGATATGAAACGTATATGAAAAAGGGGGATGAGACGGAGGCAGAACGCTACCGTTTAATTGATCCTGAAGATGCTTCTGTATATAAATCTGCTCAATTTTATAATGATAATATCGTTTGTGTTTGTAAAGAGGTCGTGTATGATTTTTATGAAACGGTACTAGAAGACATTCAGGAGATGTATGCCGAAGCAGAAGTTCCATTAGGAATGATTCACACCGGAGGAGATGAGGTGCCGAAAGGAGCCTGGACTAATTCGCCAATTTGTAAAGATTATTTAAAGAACTATCCTGAAATTAAAAATATAAGAAATCTACAAATTCACTTTTTTAAAAAACTTACCAAACGATTAGAATCGACCAATTTGAAAATTGGTGGTTGGGAAGAAATTGTCATGGAGTTTGATGAAAATAATCAATCCAACATCAGTGATGAGTTTGCCAACGGAAAAGTTTATCCCTATATCTGGAACAACCTCTGGGGCGCTCAAGACCTTGGATATCGAATTGCAAATAAGGGCTACCCGGTTGTTCTTTGTAATGTAACAAATTTATATTTTGATTTAGCATATAATAAAGATCCCAGAGAATCTGGATTGTACTGGGGAGGATTTGTAAGCGAATGGGATGCTTTTTCCTTTGTACCTGAAAATTTATTTATCTCAACGGTTCGGGATAATATGGGTAAACCTTTTGATGTTGAAAAAGACTTCGCCGGTATGGAGCGTTTGCAAAATAAAAATAAGAAAAATATACATGGGATTCAGGCCCAACTCTGGGGGGAGACCATTAAAGGGAGAAAGATGTTTGAATATTATTATATTCCAAAAATTTATGGGTTGGCTCAAAGAGCCTGGCAGGGAATGCCTGAGTGGAGTGAAATTCAGGATAGGGGAGCGCGAGACAGGGCCCTGGAAAAAGATTACGAACGGTTTATTAATACTATTGTTCAAAAGGAATTTCCTCGTTTGGATCAGCCTGATAAAAAGTATGCCTTTAGAATCCCTGCACCTGGAATAAAGATAGAAAGTGGAAAAATATATATGAATTCCCCTTACCCCGGAATGAGTATTCGCTATACGACAGATGGAAGTGAACCGGATAACTCCTCTGAAAAATATGTTCAACCTTTTGAGTCCGGCACCCAAATAATCCGCGCTAAAGTTTTTTCCAACACAGGGCAAAGCGGTTGCGATAATCATATAATTAGGGAAAATGAATAATAATTTATCCAATAGAATGATCTCACTGGATGCCCTGCGTGGCTTTACAATTGCTGCTATGATCATTGTCAACAGTCCAGGGTCCTGGTCTCATCTTTACGAACCCTTGGCTCACGCTCCCTGGAACGGATTGACACCAACGGATTATATATTTCCATTTTTCTTATTCATTGTGGGTGTATCTATTGCTCTGGCCTATCAAAAAAGACTGAATGACGGTAGTGATAAAATGCCATTGGTGAAAAAAATTATTATACGATCAATCAAGATTTTTGCATTAGGAGTATTTCTTTGGCTTTGGCCAAAATTTGATTGGAGCGAGGGCGTTCGATGGGTAGGAGTGTTGCAGCGAATCGCCCTGGTGTTTTTACCTTGCGCCTTGTTGTATTTGTATACAGACTGGAAAACACAATTAAGAATTGCCATTGGAATATTAATCGGCTACTGGATTTTGATGGCTTATATTCCTGTGCCTGGGATTGGAATACCCGATTTGTCTGTACCAGAAAAAAACTGGGCGCACTATATCGACAGCCAGTTTTTACCCGGAAAATTATGGCAAACTACCTGGGATCCCGAAGGGCTGCTGAGTACTTTTCCATCCATTGCCACAGGAATTATTGGAATGCTTATAGGTAAATTAATTTTAAATATAAAAAACCCTTATGAGAAACTGACCCAGCTTTTTCTTTATGGTTTTGGGATGATGGTAATCGGTGGGATATGGAAATGGTTTTTTGCATTCAATAAAAATATCTGGACGAGTTCCTATGTCCTCGTGACGGCGGGTATGGCGACTTTAACACTGGCAGGTTTTATATATATAATTGATTTTAAGAATATAAAAAGCTGGGCAAAATTGGGGTGTGTATTTGGGGCAAACTCTATTGCAGCTTATGTGCTGGCAGGAATGCTACTGGTGATATTTTATGATGACTTTCTACTTGGATTTTTTCTTAACAACCTTTTTATGAAACAGGCAATGGTATGGGGTGTCGCTGCAAAGATGGCTTCGTTTTTATATGCAATTTTTTACATGATGATTATTTATATTCCAATTTATTTTTTATTTAGAAAGGGGATTTTTTTTAAAGTGTAATGCAACCGTATCCATTCGAGGCAAAAAACATGAGCAAGTGCCAACTTGCGAACCGTTTACAGGCGGGTAAGCACGCAGGGCGTCGGCGAGTACTTGATTCCGACCGTAGCGTCGGAGGCTTTTTAACGAAGAAGAAATTAAAAAATC
>JAHDCK010000413.1 GCA_020629915.1 Saprospiraceae bacterium | reverse complement strand
GTACTATTGTACTATTGAATAACCGAAGGATCAATGCCCATTTTTGAGAAGCCGCCGTCGTGGAAGAGGTTTTGCATGGTAATCATTTTAGATAAATCAGAAAACATGAAAACGCAATAATCTGCACAGGCTTCTGCGGTGGCGTTACCAAGGGGCGACATTTTTTCTGCATAATTAAAAAAAGCATCGAATCCGGATACTCCGCTCCCGGCAGTTGTCATCGTAGGTGATTGAGAAATGGTATTCACCCGTACCTTATTGCGCGTCCCGTAATGGTAGCCAAAACTCCGGGCGATAGATTCCAGGAGCGATTTGGATTCTGCCATTTCGCTGTAATCCGGAAAGGTGCGCTGAGCAGCAATGTAGGTCAATGCCAAAACAGAACCGTAATCCTTAATGGCGTCCAACTGATAAGCCGTTTGCAATACCTTGTGGAAGGAAATCGCAGAAATATCCAGGGTTTTTTGCATCCACTCGTATTTCAGGTTTGTATATGCTCTTTTCTTTCTGACGTTAAGGGACATACCGATAGAGTGAAGCACGAAATCAATCTTTCCACCCATCAGTTCCATAGAACGCTTGAAGAGATTTTCCAAATCTTCCAGGCTAGTCGCATCGGCAGCAATGACTTCCGCGTTAATTTTCTCTCCCAGCTCCTGAATTTTCCCGAAGCGCAAAGCAACCGGGGCATTGCTCAGGACAATTTTTGCCCCTTCATCGTGGCATCGCTCGGCGACTTTCCAGGCGATGGATTTTTCATCCAGTGCGCCAAATATAATTCCCGTTTTTCCAGCTAATAATTGGTTGGCCATATTATATTGGTTTTTGTTTCATAATAATCCACGACAAAAGTAAATCTTATAGACGTTTGATACAACAAAATGAGGGACAATTCCGATATTGTGATAGAATTCATTTTAACATTCCTTTTATGAAATCCTATATTGGTCTTTGTATTATTTTTTTTGTTATAATTTTATCCTGCAACCGTCTTGATCCCATCACGGACGCATCCGCTAAACTGGAATTTTCTACAGATACTTTAACCTTTGATACGGTCTTTACGACCCGAGGAGCGGCCACCCGGTTTTTTAAGGTTTACAATCCGCACGACCAACCTATTATAATTGATAATATAAAATTAAGAAATAATACCTCCGGGCAATTTCGTTTAAACATCGATGGTGTACCCGGAAATGAAGCCTCTGCAATAGAAATTGCTGCCAATGATAGCCTGTACATTTTTGCAGAAGTCACGGTCGATCCCGATGCGGATATTTCCGTGAGTCCTTATATTATTGGCGATCAAATCGATTTTTCCACCAATGGTAATGACCAATCCGTCGTGCTGGAAGCCTGGGGACAAAATGCCAATTACATCGGCAGCAAAGGAGAATTTGGAGGATTAATATGTGAAGATTTTACCTTTGATGATCCCAAACCCTATATTATTTCCGGCGTTTTAATTTTTAGAAAATCAACGGTGACAATCCCGGCTGGAACGACTATCCATGTTCATGGAGGCGTGGCCAAAGATGACGATATAGGAATATATAACGATGGAATCATATATTTTGATTCTTTAAGTACACTTCGGATAGAAGGAACTGTAGATGATCCTGTCATCATTCAGGGCGACCGGCTGGAATCCAGTTTTGATGAAGTGCCGGGGCAGTGGGCCGGAATTATTTTGGGGGTGTATAGCCAGGGGCATGACATTACACATGCAGAAATAAAAAATTCATTGGTGGGTCTTCGGGTAGATTCCGGGGTAGATCTAATAATAAAAAATACATCTATCCACAATACAAGTGGCTCTAATCTTACCGCTATTAACGCCAATATCAAGGCAGAAAACTGTCAGTTTTTTAGCAGCAACGGCGGAAATAATTTTCAGGCAGTATGTGGAGGAACCTATGATTTTAAATTTTGTACGATGGCCTCCTACTCTACCGCTTCTTTTATCGGGCATGAAAATCCCGTGTTGAGCATGACCAATTTTATTTGCAATGGCCCTTGTGCAGATGATCCTGCTCCCTGTATTCAGCCGCTGAATGCTGACTTTACAAACTGCATTATCTACGGTTCCCGCCCGGATGAAATTCAGATTTTTGATTCTGAGGATGGAACACCGTTGAATTATAATTTTAAAAATTGTATAATAAAAATAGAAGAACTAACGAACGAAGATCAAATTCCTGACTTTCTGGATCACACCGAGAATTGCATTGTCAATGAAGAACCAGGCTTCGTAGATGAAGACGAACTCAATTACCGATTGGACACCTTGTCTGTAGCGGAGGGAGCGGGTATTCCGGTTTTAAGCAGTATCACCGGACAGCCGATTGAGATAGATTTTGATGAAAATGATCGAAATGATGCAGCACCGGATATTGGTGCTTTTGAGTATCAGTATTGATTTTTTGAAATATAATTAGAAAAAAGGTGGTGAATCGCTCATCGTCCCCATTCTGACGGAGCATTACGCCACTCCTTCAGCAAGGAAATATCCTCAGATTTTATATAATTAATTTCCGCAGCTTCCTGGAGCAATTGGTCGTAATTGCTAAGCGTCACCAAGGGAATTTCTGCTTCTTCAAAACGCGTTTTAGCCACATCAAAACCATAGGAAAAAATGGCCATCACACCGGCTATGGTGCAACCATAATTTTCCAGTGCTTCGACGGCAGTCAGGCTACTTCCCCCTGTAGAAATCAAATCCTCAATCACCAACACCCGTTCATTTCCGCGCAATTCTCCTTCGATCAAATTTTGACGACCGTGACCCTTGGCCTTGCTCCGCACATAAACAAAGGGCAAATCCAGCGCATCAGCGAGCAAGGCTCCGTGTGCGATGCCCGCAGTAGCCACACCAGCTACGACCTGAAAAGGTTGGAACTGCTGACTGAGTTCTGCAAAGGCATTTTTGACCTGATTTCGGGCAGCAGGATAAGAAAGGAGCAGGCGATTGTCACAATAAATTGGTGATTGCCAGCCGGAAGCCCAGGTAAAGGGCTGATGCGGCCGGAGCTTGACCGCTTTGATTTGGAGTAAAGTTCTGGCGATGGAAGCAGCAATTTCAACACTCATTCTAATAGGTTTTTGTCATATTTGAATCAATACATATAATATAATCTGCCTTACCTTTGTATTCCTCTTCCAGTTGGCGGAGGTTTTCCTGTTCTACTGAAGAAATTGTCAGCACTTCCAGACGTTTATTTTCCTTTTTCAAGTAATGTACAATCCCTTCAAAATTATCAGAATGATAAGCTCCGTTGTAATGCAAAAAACGCTTATTTTTTATATGTTTTAAAATAAAATGTGCCATTGTTGCATCCTTGATAGCCTGTGCATGAGGAAAATTCAAACTGGCATGTTCGGCTCCTCCAGCCATCTCCAACATATTCTGATAACCCGGCAATGTCATATCAACTTCTACAGGCAAGGGAGCGATGTATTTTTTGGCTTCGTCGGACAGATCTTCAAGTGACTCCAGCCCTTCATTAAAAACACGGGAAGCATAACGGCGGGGAATATTTGTAGCAACAAAATTCATATTGTTTTCTTTTGCATATTCAACCAGTGGTTTATAGTCCGTTTTATAATTCGGCCAGAGGCGACATTCTTTTTCAAACTTTTTTTCAGATATAAATTCTTTTAAATATTCATCTAAAATTAATTGATTATCAGCTTCAAACATTTCTGCTCCCAGCACCAACCGCTCTTCATGCACCCTATGCAAATCTTTCGTCAACTCCAGCTGCAACCAATGGCAAATCGGGTTATTGTGCAATTCTCCAAAAAAGACCACTTGTCCCCGAGTCAAATCCTTCATCATATCGGCATAACGCACGGGTTCTCCTTCCTTATCAAAAATAACATAAGCCGGTTTGTCCTGAGCCATAAGATTCAAAATCAAAATTTGAAAAAACAAAAAAACAATAACCTTTTTCATATAAAAAAAATTTAATCAATGGAAT